>NZ_JBSFDZ010000009.1:20403-239666 GCF_053594175.1 Nocardia sp. NPDC001965 | reverse complement strand
GAAGGTGCTGTGTTTTTGGCGCGCTGGCGCGCGCGGGGTCGAGGCCCCCGAAGTCTCGCCGTTTCGGCCTCGAGACTCGAGCCTTCGGCTCATGCGCTTTCGAGGCCGAAACGGCGAGACGGGCCTCAACCCTTGGAGGTGTCTCGTAAAACTCGACGCATGCGGGTTGCGGTGGCATTCGACATTCGTCTGCATGCGGACCCGCTGTGTGTGCGGGTCGGCATGCGGGCATTTGGTTCTGCTGTCGGATGGTGGGCATGCGGACCCGGGAGTTCAGCTACTCCGGGTGGGTCGGCATGCGAACCCCTGTCTATTGCTACTGCGGATCGTCGGCATGCTTATCCACACCATGTACCTACTCCCGAATGGCCGGCATGTGTGGTCGGGGCCCGCCCCGGTTCTGGAGCGACAGAGCGAAGGAGCGCAGCGACTGAGCGGCGGAGTGAAGAACCGGGGTTAATAGGGCCCCGACCCCGCGACGCCGGAGGCGGCGCCATAGATTCAGAAGGCGCGGCAGGAACGGATATCGGTGGCCAGAATCGCCCGGGCGCCGAGTTCGGCCAGCTGGTCCATCAACTCGTTGCCCTTGCGGCGCGGCACCAGCGCCCGCACCGCGACCCAGCCGGGGTCGGCCAGCGGGGCTACCGTCGGCGATTCCAGGCCGGGGGTCAGTTCGGCTGCCCGATCCAGCAAGCTCTTCGGGCAGTCGTAGTCGAGCATCAGGTACTGCTGAGCGAACACCACGCCCTTGACCCTGGCGATCAGCTGGTTACGAGCCCGATCGCGCTGGTCGGAGCCGGCCCGTTCGATCAGGACGGCTTCGGAGTCGCACAGCGAATCCCCGAAAGCGACCAGGTTGTGCTGGCGCAGGGTGCGGCCCGAGCCGACCACGTCGGCGATCGCGTCGGCCACGCCGAGTTGGATGGAGATCTCGACGGCGCCGTCGAGGCGGATCACTTCGGCTTCGATTCCGCGCCGGGACAGATCGGCCAGTACCAGGTTCGGGTAGGAGGTGGCGATCCGTTTGTCCTGGAGGTCCTCGACCTTCCAGTCCTGGCCCTGCGGGGCGGCGTAGCGGAAGGTCGAGCCGCCGAATCCGAGTGAGAGTCGTTCTTCGACGGGGGCGCCGGAGTCCAGCGACAGATCCCGTCCGGTGATGCCCAGATCGAGTTCGCCGGAGCCGACATAGATGGCGATGTCCTTGGGTCGCAGGAAGAAGAATTCCACCTGGTTGGCCGGGTCGAGCACGGTGAGGTCGCGAGAGTCGGTGCGTTTGCGGTAACCGGCCTCGGTGAGAATGGCGACCGCGGATTCGGAGAGTGCGCCCTTGTTGGGTACTGCGACGCGCAGCATGGCTGGTCCTTTCGGCTGGAAGGGATGGTCGGGGCGTCTACAGATGTCGGTAGACGTCCTCCAGCTGCAGCCCACGGCCCACCATCAGCACCTGCACCCAGTAGAGCAGTTGCGAGATCTCCTCGGCGAGCGCTTCGTCGCCTTCGTGTTCGGCGGCCAGCCACACCTCACCGGCCTCCTCCAGCACCTTCTTGCCCTGGGTATGGACGCCCGCGTCCAGCGCGGCGACGGTGCCCGACCCGGCGGGACGGGTGGTTGCGCGATCCTGGAGCTCGGCGAACAGGGTCTCGAAAGTCTTCACGGCAGGTCATTGTTTCAGACGGTGTTCGCGGCGCCGCCTCCGGCGTCGCGGGGCTGTGCTCATGGCGCCGCCTCCGGCGTCGCGTGTCGGGGCCCTCGTGACCCCGGTTCTTCACTCCTGCGCTCCTCCGCTTCGCTCCCCCGCTCCGTCGCTCCAGAACCGGGGCGGGCCCCGGCCACCGAGGTCGACCATCAGAAGTAGACGGATGGTTCGCCGGGTGCGCCTCGGTCGGCGTGGGTGGAGCGGGACTCTGCCGGTACACGATGCTCATACGCCCAGGGGCATGACGAGCAGGCTCAGTTTGCGATGGTCTCGCTGCGGATCGATCCATGACAGGCCGACTACACAACGCTTCGTCGCTTCGGAATCGAGACATGCCGCAACCGCCGGGCAAGACTCAGCCCCGGGTGAGCACCATGGTGGCGCGCACCCGGGGCGGAGTGCAGGAAACCGGATCAGGCTTCGGAGAGCAGCGCCTCCAGTTCGGCCACGGCGGTGCGCAGGTGTCCGGCGAAGGCGTGCATCTCGTCGGCGACGGCCGCCGGCGTCGCCAGGTAGAGGTTCCACCGGTCGGGCAGCAGTACATAGGCGATGCCGATGCACTTCGGGCTGGTGGACCCGAATCCGAAGTAGCTGATGTTCACCGACGGCGCGGAGCTCGTGCTGAGATAGTCGTCGCGCATGACGGTCCAGCCCGGGCTGCTGTACAGCGGGATCGGTTCGATGACCCCGAGCTCGGCGCCCCGGCGCCGCTGGATCCACTCCAGTTCCCACAGGTGTTGTTCGGGGGCCGCACCCGACTGGCACTGTTTGGCCCGTTCCACATGTGCGGCGGCGGCAGCGCGGGTGGCGGCCAGTTTCGCGGCGGTATCGGCCGCCGGGTCCTGCAGGGTGTCGGCGAAGGCCACCATCTCCGGGGTCACCACACGCATCGCCTCGGTCCGACCGTTGCGGTACTGCCTGGTGGCGATGGATTCGTAGGTGGCGCCGGTGCGGCCCTTGCTGCGCCGGTGCGCGAGCTGGTAGCTCAGCTGAGCGAAGGCATCCGGGGAGATACCGAGCTGTTTGGCGCGCGCGGTGCCGAAATCCGCGAACGATACGGTGGTGGTGGCGTTGTCGGCGGCGTACTGCGTGAACGCGGCACCGGCCGCCACCACTTCGGCCTGCTGCTCCACGTCGAGCCGGAACTCGATCTGTTCGGACGGCGGCAGGCCCTGCCCCCGGGCGCCGGAACGCTGGGCGTGGTCGGCGACGGACGTTTCCAGCAGGGTGTCGACGAAGGACAGGATGGTGGTGCCGTCCAGTCCGCAGTGTTCGACATTGATTCCGGCCCGGCCGTCGGCGAAGACGATGAACGATACGGATTTGTCGAACCACCGGTTGGCGCTGTCACCGTGCAGCAGCGTATCCGCGGCGTGCAGATCGTCGCGCGGGGCGAAATCCTCGAGGCAGACGGCGAACAGCGCGGTTTCGATGGTGTCCAGTGCCGCGGCGTTGTGCGGATCGCTCAGCAGCCGGGTGCGGGCGCGGGCCCACTCGGCGCGGGCCGCGGTGGTCAGTTGTCCGACCGAGGTACCCGCCGGGGCCGGTTCGGTGGCGGATTTCAGGATGCTCCGCAGACCGGCGGTCACATCCTCGAAAGCATAGGGATCGCCTTCGGGGCCGACGACTTCCAGTCGGAATATCGACCCGCGATGGAGGACGAGAATATGGCGGGCCGTGGACGGCCCGGGCTCCGCGTCGCTGTAGGGCACCCGCACGGTGTCCTGTTCGGTGCCCGGGATCCGGGTCTCGGAGAACAGGTACTTGTTCTGCCACATGGACAGGCGCTGCCCGCGCTGGGTGACCGGCGGGATCGCTTCCTGGTCCAGGGCCAGTTTGTAGTCGACCGCGGCGGTGACCAGGGCGGCGGCACGCTCGGCCTGGTCCGCCGTGGTCGAACTCGCCAATGCGGTGTCGTCGCGGAACAGGAAGAAGAAGTTGGCGTTCAGCGCGATCCGGTCCCGCCGGCCCAGATAGCGCGACGGCCAGAACCGGTCGAGCCAGCTACCCACGCCCGGGGTCTCGTCGTATTCGCGCAACGCGTCGTGCAGGACGCGGCCCGGACCGCCGGGACGCAGCAGATCCGCGACGGCGTCCTCGGTGACGGCCAGCTGCTCGGCAGTCAGCAGGGGCGTACACCACTGGACGAAACGCGCGCAGCTGTCCTCGAGGGTCGGCAGCGGGACCCGCGGCAGCTGGTCCTCGGCGGCGAAGGTGGGTTCGGTCAAGTCGTTCTCCGGTTCGGTCGTCGGTCGTCGGGTCGCGCCCGGCGGGCTATTCGGTGGATGTGGGCGACGAAAGCGGCCGGGACACATAGAGATTGGCATACAGCCGACCCTCGTCCTCCAGGCCGGTCGTATCGATCCCGTTACCGGCCAGCCTACCGAGCACCTGCTCGCGCTCGGCCGCCGAGGCGAAACGGCGCTGGGCGAATTCGCCGGGTAATCGCTCGGTGCGGTACCCCAGTGCCGCCAGTTCCGCCTCGATGAGCCCGAAACCGTACATGCGCAGCACGAAGTGCGCCATCCAGGGACGCCGTTCGGGATGGGCGGTCGCGATACGCACGATCGTCTTCTCGGTGACGTAGCCGATACAACCGGTCGAGACGACCAGATCCGCCGAGGCCAGGACCGCCCGCTGGGCGTCGGTGGGGTCGGTGACCTCGAGGTCGGCGTGCACGACAGCGTCGAGCAGCCCCGCCGCGTGGGCGTACTCCAGCGCGGGCGCGGAGGCGTCCATACCGATGAACCGCACTCCCGGCAGCGCCTCGGCGCCGGCCAGCCGGGCGCGGTCCCGGGTGACGAATTCGTCGGTGGTGATATCCGGGTCCGCGTACGAATCGGCCAGTTCGGCGAGGGTGGTGTCCAGCCGCAGCAGCGCCGCGTTCACCCCGTAGGAGCAGCCGATGTCGAGCACGCTCGGCGCCGCGCCGGTAGCGGCGCGATACTCGGCGATCTGCTTGCGCAGATGCGGTTTCGCCAGTTCCGGGATGCGGTAGTCCAGCTCCGACATCCGGGCGTAGTAGTCGCGCGGATCGGGTCTCGAGTAGATATCGTCGAAGGAAGCTTTCCCGGTGGTGTGCAACGGAACTGGCACGTGGTGTTCCTCTCCTCGGGCTGTATCCGCTCGATCGCGTCGATCAATCGAGCAGCCGGTCACCTCGGACGGCATCGGCCGCCGCGAAATGCTCGGTGAGCACCCGCCCGAACAATTGACGGGTGCGTTCCACGGTGCCGATGACACCGGGGCGGTCGCTGTAGGCGAAGATCGCCGTATGCCGCGCGGCCGCACCCGCCACCGGGGAGACCCGGTGCAGCGAGAAGCGGCCCTGGAACAGCTGCAGATCGCCGGGCCGCAGCGCCAGCCGCCGCACCAGGCGGTCTCCGGACCCGGTCAATACCGCGTGCACATCGGCCAGGTTCTCGGCCTGCGGGGAGCGGATGCCCGGACAGTATTCGAACACTCCGCCCGATTCCGGGGTGGCGGTGAGCATACTGACCGTGAATTCGTTGGTATCGAAATGCCACGGATGCGATTGGCCCGGTGCGACCACATTGAGCACCAGGCCGGCCAGTGGGTCGGCGAATTCGTGGAGCCGGTCCCGGCCGAAGCAGTCGGCGAGGAAGCGCTGGAAGAGATCGTCGGTGTACAGGCGCTGGATGAGCGCGTCGGCGGGAATCCGGTCCCGTCCGACGAAGGCGTTACCGCGTTCGAACACGATCCGGCCCGGATGGCCGTCGGGCAAATCGCTGTCCAGCGGAATGTTGTATGCGTTGACCTGCTCGGTGCGGTAGTAGGCGTGCGGCGCCATCTGCTCGCCTTGTTCCGCGAGCAGGGCGTGTAGTTCGGGCCGGATGAACTCGCGCAGGACGGTACAGCCGTCCTCGGCGAGATCGGCCCGGGCCGCCGCGACGGCGGCGCGCCAGCCGGGCGCACCGGGCTCCGCGAGCGGGTAGCGGGAAGTGTCGACGATTTCGTCCAAGGTCACCGTGGCGGCCATAGCGATATTGTTGTCGGACTGTCTGCGACACGCCCGGTGTTTGCCGGAGATAGCGGGTGAGTCCGGTCACGGACCGTTCGGTCTTGTTGATACACAACACCGTTCGCGGGCCCGGATTGTCAGCCTTCACCGTCTTCGAGACGACCTTCGCGAAAAGCAGCCCATGATCGGATGATTCGGGGCGCGTTGCGCGAGCCGCTTCGCGTCAGAATGCGGTCGCGTCCCCCGCCGCGACGGCGCGGCCGATCCGCAACACCTCGTCCAGATCGGCTCGTGACAACCCGATCAGGCTCTCCCGGTGCACCCTCGACGGGTGGGCCGGCACCGGTATCTCGCAGGGGACCACCAGTACCCCGCAGCCTGCGGCCGCCGCGGCCGCCACCCCGGTGACCGAATCCTCGACGGCCACACAATCGCCCGGCTCGAGACCCAGCAGTTCCGCCGCCCGGAGATAGACCGCCGGATCCGGTTTCCCGTGCGGCACCTCGTCACCGCAGACCGAGACATCGAACCGGTCGCGCCCCAGTGTCTCGAGCGCCAGTTCGGTCAGCGACCGCTTCGTATTGGTCACCAGCGCACAGGGCACATCCGCGGCACGCACCATCTCCAGCGCCTCCACCGCGCCCGGTCGCCACGGAATCGGCCCGGTCATGAGTTCGGTGACCCGCGCCTCCAGGAAACGCCCGGCCTCGGCGACGGCCTCGGGCTCCGGCGGCAGACCGAGTTCGGTGAACATGATCCGCAACGCGTTCGCACCGGACGCCCCGATCAGCGCGTGCCGGATCTCCTGGGTCATCTCCCGGCCCAACTCCCGGGCCAGCTCCCGGACCCCGATATCCCAGAGTTTCTCCGAATCGAGGAGGGTGCCGTCCATATCCCACAGCACTGCGGCCAGCGGGCTCATACGTGAGGCCTTTCGTCGCGGTGGTTCATCTCCCCTGCCCCGACGCCCGGCGCGGCGCCCGAAAAACCGTCGCCCGACGGTATCTGCACCAGACGAGCGCGGGCGATCGGCTCACCGGCCGCCCGGCATCCGCGGTACCGGCCCACGCCGCCACCGAACCGCCCGGGCATCCCGGGCCCACCACGCTGCCGGATCCGCACCCGCCGGCTCATTGCAACTGGGACGCGGTGATCACCAGTTGCCCGCCCTGGGGCACCACCTGGAACGATCGGCTCTCCGACTGCGTCGAACCGTTACTCATCGTGTACGTGATCGTGGCAACGGCCGAACCATTGCCCGCCGGGGATACCGCACCGACGCTCACGGCCGAGATACCCGACCAGAAGCGGGTGTACTCGGCATAACCACCGGTGGTGGCCTGGTAGGCGGGCGACAGCTGAGCCCAGGCCGCGGACGGGTTACCGGGTAGCTGGCCGTAATAGCCGCGGACGAACTGTTCCACCTTGGCCGGTGTCGGCGGGCCGGTCTCGGCCGGGGTCGTCGGCGCCGCAGTGGTGATGGTCGACCGGGTCGTGGTGGTATCGGTTTCCGAAGTATCCGGCGTGAGCGCTTGCGAGGTACCCGGAGCGAGCGCGGCCGGATCCTCGGCGTCGCCGCCCTCGGTGAGGTTCGCCAGCACCAGGCCCGCGATCACCACCAGGACCAGCGCGGCGGCACCCGCCAGCAGCGCCGTCCTGGTGCGCTTCCCGGATCCACCGGCGGCAGGCGGCGGGGGCGACGCGGCGGCCGCGGGCCCGGAACCGGCGGGTGCGGGACCGACCGAGCCCTGGCGGGGACCACGGAAGGCCGGCGGAGTCCCGCCCGGCGGCGGAACCGGCGCCGCGACCGGGGTATCCGCCGCCGCGGTCGGGGCGGGCGCGGCCAGATCGGCCGGCAGGATCTTCGTGGCAGCGGGCTGCTCCGGTTCGACCGGCAGCGTTGTCCGGCCGGCCGCCACATCCTCGAGCATGACCTGGGCCTCGTGCATGGTGGGCCGGATCGCGACCTCGGTCGCGAGCAGCCGCATCAGCACCGGTCCCAGCGCGCCCGCTCCGGCGGGCGGTTCGACCTGCCCACCGGCCACCGCGTGCAGTACCGCCAGCGGATTGTCGCCGTCGCCGAAGGGCGGGCGGCCGGTATGCGCGTGGTACAGCGTGGATCCCAGCGCGAACACATCGGAAGCGGGTATGGGCTGCTCACCCCGGGCCACCTCGGGGGCGAGGTAGGCCGGGGTCCCCGCCAGGAACCCCGTGGCCGTGACGGTGACATCGCCGGTAGCCCGGGAGATACCGAAGTCGGTGATTTTCACCGTACCGTCGTCGCCCACCAGCAGATTCGCCGGTTTCACATCGCGGTGCACGATTCCGGCGTCGTGTGCGGCGGCGAGGGCGGCCGCCGCCTGGGCACCGAGAGCGGCGACCTCCAGCGGCCCCATGGTGCCGTCCAGGCTCAACCGGCTCGCCAGACTCGGCGCGTTCATGTATTCCATGACCAGCCACGGCTGGCCGTCCTCGTCGGCGACGTCGAACACCGAGATGGCGTTGGGGTGGTGCAGGCGGGCGGCGATACGCCCTTCGCGCAGCGCCCGTTTCCGCGCCTCCGCGGTCTGCTGTTCGGTGAGGTTGGGCCCGAGCAGCACCTGTTTGACCGCGACGGTGCGCTGAAGCCGGATATCGAGTGCCCGCCACACCACACCCATGGCGCCGGTGCCGATGGGATCCGTGAGCCGATACCGTCCGGCGATCAGCCGATCCTTGGTCATCTCTGTCGTGGCCCCTTCTGTTCGCCGCCGAGTCTTCCAGCACTCCGCGCGTCACAGGCGGCTGCCTACGGCTCCGCTCCGGCACGGCATGGCCGAACTACCCGACAACATTGTCGGGACACCTGATTCGGCCGGGAACCTCAGCGGAAATTCCCGGAAATCCTACGCTCCGGCACCTGGAAGCCGCGCGGGCAGTAGGGGTTTACCGATCCCGCCGAACCCCGCTCACCTGCATTTTTCGTTTACGGGGCCAGGACGGATCGGCCGGATACACCGATGAGTGACGACAATCACACACCCGGAAGGTTTACCCGGACTCAGGCATTGAAGTACTTCGCCTCCGGATGCAGCAGGACGAAGGCGTCGGTGGACTGCTCGGGATGCAACTGCAATTCCTCCGACAGGGTCACCCCGAGCCGACCGGCGTCGAGCAAATCCACCAGTTTGGCGCGATCCTCCAGATCCGGGCAGGCACCGTAGCCGAACGAATAGCGCGCACCGCGATACCCGAGTTTGAAGTAATCGGTGACCTCGGCGGGATCGGTCTCGGCGATCGCGTGACCGTCGAGTGTGAGTTCCTCCCGGATCCGCCGATGCCAGTACTCGGCGAGCGCTTCGGTGAGCTGGACACCGATACCGTGCACCTCCAGGTAATCCCGGTAGTTGTCCGCGGCGAAGAGTTCGTTGGCGAAATCGGCGATCGGCTGCCCCATGGTGACCAGCTGGAAGGGCAGCACATCCACCTGTCCGGACTCACGGGCGCGCTCCCGGGAACGGATGAAATCGGCGATGCACAGGAACCGGTCGCGTTGCTGCCGCGGAAAGGTGAAACGGTGACGCTGCGGCGCATCGGGTTCCGGTTCGGTGAGCACCACGACATCGTCACCTTCGGAGACGGCCGGGAAATACCCGTACACCACCGCGGCGTGCTGCAACACACCCTGCGTGCTGAGCTCGTCCAGCCAGGCCCGCAGCCGCGGCCGGCCGTCGGACTCCACCAGTTCCTCGTAACTGGGCCCGTCGCCACCCCGCTGGCCGCGCAGCCCCCACTGGCCGAGGAACAGCGCCCGTTCGTCCAGCAGTCCGGAGTACTCGTGCACCGGCAGACCCTTGATCACCCGGGTCCCCCAGAACGGCGGCACCGGCACCGGCACATCGGCGGCGACATCCGACCGGGCGGGTACCTCGATCGGCGTCTCGGTCGCCCGGCGCTGTTCGGCGATCCGACGGGAACGCTCATGGCGCGCCTTGCGTTCGGCTGCCTTCTTCCGTTCGGCGACGGCCGCCGGACTGTCGGGGTCGGGACCGCCGCCACGCTTACGCGACATGATTTCGTCCATCAGGCGCAGGCCCTCGAAGGCGTCGCGCGCATAGTGCACATCGCCCTCGTAGACGTCGGTGAGATCGTTCTCCACATAGGAGCGGGTCAGCGCGGCACCGCCGAGCAGGACCGGGAACTGGTCGGCCACTCCACGGGAGTTGAGCTCCTCCAGGTTCTCCTTCATCACCACGGTGGATTTCACCAGCAGCCCGGACATCCCGATCACATCGGCCTTCTTGTCCAGCGCTGCGTCGAGAATGGTGGCGATGGGTTGCTTGATCCCGAGGTTCACCACCTCGTAGCCGTTGTTGGACAGGATGATGTCCACCAGGTTCTTCCCGATATCGTGCACATCGCCCTTGACCGTGGCCAGGACGACGCGGCCCTTACCGCTGTCGTCGGTGGCCTCCATATGCGGTTCGAGATAAGCGACCGCCGTCTTCATGACCTCGGCCGACTGCAGGACGAACGGCAACTGCATCTGCCCGGACCCGAACAGCTCGCCGACGGTCTTCATCCCGGACAGCAGTGTCTCGTTGATGATCTTCAGCGGCGGCACCTCCCGCATCGCCTCGTCCAGATCGGCTTCCATACCGCCACGTTCACCGTCGACGATGCGCCGCTCCAGGCGATCGAACAGCGGCAGCGCCGCCAGTTCGTCGGCCCGGGAGGCCCGGGAATCGGCTGCGGAGACACCCTCGAAGAGCTGCATGAGTTTCTGCAGCGGGTCGTAGCCCTCGCGGCGGCGGTCGTAGACCAGGTCCAGGGCCGTCTCCCGGTGTTCGTCCGGGATCCGGCTCATCGGCAGGATCTTCGACGCGTGCACGATGGCGCTGTCCAGGCCGGCCTGCACACATTCGTGCATGAACACCGAGTTCAGGACCTGCCGGGCGGCCGGGTTGAGACCGAACGAGATATTCGACAGACCCAGCGTGGTCTGCACGTCGGGGTGACGGCGTTTGAGCTCCCGGATGGCTTCGACGGTCTCCAGGCCGTCGCGACGCGACTCCTCCTGCCCGGTACCCAGGGTGAAGGTGAGGGTATCGATGATGATGTCGCTCTCGTGCAGACCCCAGTTGCCGGTGATATCGGCGATGAGTCGCTCGGCGATGGCGACCTTGTGCTCGGCCGTGCGGGCCTGGCCCTCTTCGTCGATGGTCAGCGCGACCACCGCGGCGCCGTGTTCGGCGACCAGGGCCATGGTCTGCTGGAACCGCGAATCGGGGCCGTCGCCGTCCTCGTAGTTCACCGAGTTCACCGCGCAGCGCCCGCCCAGATGTTCCAGCCCCGCGCGCAGCACCGGGGTCTCGGTGGAGTCGAGCATGATCGGCAGCGTGGACGCGGTCGCCAGCCGGGAGGCCAGCTCCGACATATCGGCGCTACCGTCGCGGCCGACGTAGTCGACGCAGAGATCGAGCATATGGGCGCCGTCGCGGGTCTGATCCTTCGCGATGTCCAGGCATTTCGCCCAGTCCTGCGCGAGCATGGCCTCGCGGAACGCCTTGGAACCGTTGGCATTGGTGCGCTCGCCGATCATCAGCACGCTCGCGTCCTGCCGGAACGGCACCGCGGTGTACATGCTCGAGATACTGGGCTCGGGTTCGGGCGAACGGCGCTGCCCGACGGGTGCCAGGCCGCTTTCGACTTCCCGGACCGCTTCGGCCACCTGCCGGATATGTTCCGGAGTGGTGCCGCAGCAGCCACCCACCAGGGCCAGGCCGTAATCGGCGACGAAACCGCGCAGGGCCGCGGCCAGCTCCTCCGGGGTCAGCGGATATTCGGCGCCGTTCGCACCGAGGACCGGCAGCCCCGCGTTCGGCATCACCGATACCGGGATACGGGCGTGCTGGGACAGGTACCGCAGATGCTCGCTCATCTCGTCCGGGCCGGTCGCGCAGTTGAGGCCGATCAGATCGATCCCCAGCGGTTCGAGCGCGGTGAGCGCGGCGCCGATCTCGCTGCCCACCAGCATGGTGCCGGTGGTCTCCACGGTGACGTGGGTGATGATCGGGATCCGTCGCCCGGCCCGTTCCATCGCCCGATGGGTGCCGGTGATGGCGGCCTTGACCTGGAGCAGATCCTGACAGGTCTCGATCAGGACCGCGTCGGCGCCGCCGTCGAGCATGCCGAGCGCGGCCTCGGTGTAGGCATCGCGCAGATCCGCGTAGGGCGCGTGGCCGAGGGTGGGGAGTTTGGTACCCGGGCCCATCGAGCCGAGTACATAGCGCGGCACCCCGTCGGGACCCGCGCCCATTTCGTCGGCGACCTCACGAGCCAGCCGGGTGCCCTTCTCGGAGAGATCCCGGATCCGATCGGCGATCCCGTAGTCGCCCAGGTTCGGTAAATTGCAGCCGAAGGTGTTGGTCTCCACGGCGTCGGCGCCGGCTTCGAAATAGGAGCGATGGATGTGCCGCAGCACCTCGGGGCGGGTGTCGTTGAGGATCTCGTTGCAGCCCTCCAGCCCGCGGAAATCGTCGAGAGTGAGGTCCACGGCCTGCAGCATCGTGCCCATCGCACCGTCACCGATCACGACACGCCTGGTGAGAGTGTCGAGCAAGGTGGTATCGAACTCGGCGGAGCGGGAGGCAGACATGGATTCCAGCCTAGTGTGCACCTCCGTCACGGTGTCCCCCTACTTCCCGCCCTGTGCGGGCGGCCACACACGACCGGGGTGCGACAGGCGCGGCGGGACCGATACTGCGCGCCGGTAGCGGCCCGCACCGTAGGCTGGCAGGGGTGAGCTCGAGTGAATCCCCGGTGGATCGGGAACTACCCGCCCTGCGCGACCCGGTGCTCGTTGCGGCCTTCGAGGGCTGGAACGACGCTGGTGACGCGGCCAGCGGCGCGGTGGAACATCTGGAGTTGATCTGGGATGCGCGGCCGCTGGCCGAACTCGATTCCGAGGACTATTACGACTACCAGGTGAACCGGCCGATGGTCCGGCAGGTGGAGGGTGTCACCCGGGAGATCGTCTGGCCGGCGACGGTGCTGTCGGTGTGCTCCCCGCCGGGGAGTGACCGCGACGTGGTGCTGCTGCGTGGTATCGAACCCAATATGCGCTGGCGGCGCTTCTGCGCGGATCTGCTGGAGTTCATCGATCAGCTCGGCGTGCAGACCGTGGTGATCCTGGGCGCGCTGCTCGCCGATACCCCGCACACCCGCCCGGTCCCGGTGACCGGTTCCGCCTACAGCAAAGAGGCCGCCGAACAGTTCAACCTCGAGCAGACCCGCTACGAGGGGCCTACCGGGATCACCGGCGTGCTCCAAGATCAGTGTGTGAAGGCCGGGGTCCCGGCGGTGTCGTTCTGGGCCGCGGTTCCGCACTACGTCTCGCAACCGCCGAATCCGAAGGCGACGATCGCGCTCCTGCACCGGGTCGAGGATGTACTCGATATCGAGGTGCCGCTGCGCGAACTGCCGCAGCAGGCCGAGGAGTGGGAGTCGACGGTGAACGAGATGACCGTCGCCGACGACGAGATCGCCGAATACGTGCGTTCACTGGAGGAGCGCGGCGATGCCGCGATCGATGTGAACGAGGCGATGGCCAAGATCGACGGCGACGCCCTCGCCGCCGAATTCGAGAAGTACCTGCGCAGACGAGGACCCGGCGGCTTCGGGCGCTGAGGGGGGTACGCCGGGCCGCCGGGTCCTCGGTTCAGCCGGCCACCGACCAGATGCGGGCGGCGGCATCACTGGCCAATTTCGCGATGAGCAGTTCGCGTGGAATCGTCTGGCCGGTGAGGTGATCGAGCGAGGGAACGACCACGTGGTGGGCGTCCGCCCGCTGGAGTTCCCGGGTCAGTTCTGCGAATGCCGTCCCGTCACCGGGGCGGGATTCATGGAAGGTAGCGGCAAAGCACAGTCCTCGGGCCTCGGCCAGCTCACGTAGCGCCGCCTCCATATCGTCACCGTCGCCCGCGGCCAGATCGTCGCGTAAATACCCGTATACCAACGCTTCCACCCGAACCTCCTGAATCCTTCCCCACCGCGGGGGCGGGGAACCATTTCCTGCTCCGGGATCTCCTCCCGCATTCGCGGGGGTGTTGCTTGAACCAGTACGCAGCCGGTTCTATTCGAGCATGACCGAACGCCCACAACGGCAGAAGAGGTCATGCGGGGGACATCTGGATGCCCTCTGCGGTCCACGGAAAGTTTGCTGGTGCAATACTGGCGACGTGACTGCTGCTGAAGATCGTCCGCTGTGGGCCGTCCGGATGCGCTCGGAACGCGATGCCCGGGGTTGGTCACAGGCGGACGCCGTCCGCGCGCTACGCGCGAAGTCGTCCCAGAATCTCCCGACCGACAGCACCCTCCTACGCAATTGGCGGCGTTGGGAATCGGGCGAATCGCGCCCCGACGATTTCTACGCCCCGCTCATCGCGGCCGCCTTCGATTCGGTGGCCGCGGCGTTCTTCCCGAAGGCCCGCCCGAGCCGCGACGACGAATTGCTCACCGCCACCGGGATGGACACGCTCGAGTTCATGGGACGCCTACGGATGTCCGATATTTCGACCGCGACCCTGGACGCGGTGCGGATCACCGCGCAGCGACTGTGCTGTGATTACTCCTCCACCGATCCCCACGAACTCCATCTCGAGGCCTCGGGCTGGTTGCGCCGGATCGCCGCGCTGCTCGACAGCCGGCTCACCCTGGCCCAGCACAAAGAGGTCCTGGAACTGGCCGGATGGGTCGCATTGCTACTCGGCTGCCTCGAATACGATCTGGGCCGGCGCAGCAGCGCCGAGGCCACCCGGCGGGCGGCCCGGTCACTCGGGCAGGAGGCCGGCCATACCGAGATCATCGGCTGGAGTTCGGAACTGGCGGCCTGGTTCGCGCTCACCCAGGGCAATCATCGCGGGGTCATCCAGGCGGCCGAGGCGGTCCCGGCCGAATGCGCGGCCAGCGGGGTCGGGGTACAGCTCGCGGCCCAGCGGGCGAAGGCCTGGGCCCGGCTCGGTGATCGCGCGGCGGTGGACGCGGCCTTGGCCGAGGGGCGCACACTGCTGAATCGGCTGGGGCATCCCGACGATCTCGAGAACCATTTCGTGGTGGATCCGCAGAAATTCGATTTCTACGCCATGGACTGCTGCCGCGTCGTCGGCGACGATACGAACGCCGCGATGTACGCCCAGGCGGTACTGGCCGATTCGGTCACCCTGGACGGTTCGGTGCGCAATCCCATGCGGGTCGCCGAAGCCCGGCTGACCCTGGCCGTGGTGGCCGCCCGCGGCCGTGATCTGGAGTTGGCGGTCGCGGAGGGACGGCGGGCATTCGAGGCGAAACGGAGGTCTCTGCCCTCGCTACTGTGCATCGGCAGCGAGGTCGCGCACGAACTGGTCGAGAACTTCCCGGGCGACCCGCGGACCCGCGCATTCCTGGACGAGCTCCGGTCGTTGTCGGGAGTCTGAGGATTCGCCGCCCGTGCATCGGGCGCTACACCGGGCGTCCGGGCACCGACCGGTCAGCACCGAGTCCGGTCGGCCTCCGACGCTGTCAGCGGTGGGCGGCATCGGGCACTCGGGCGGGACACCCGGTCCCGGGCAGCGTGACCAGCTCGAAATGCCACCATTCATTGTCGAAGGTGCGGCAGAGTCCCCAGCGGTTGCCATTGGCCTCCAGCCAGGCGGCACCGTCGCGAGGCGCGATATCCACCGCTTTGCCGGTGACATGGGTGGATTCCTCCGGTGGCAGTACCCAGCGCCGGGTTTCCTCCGGGGTTCCGTAGGTGCGCAGCCCGTCCTCCCACATGGCCCGCTGCTCCTCGGGTGTGCGGAAACCCGAATTGATCGACATCGGCACACCCTGCGCGTGAGCTTCCTCCTCGGCCATGGTGTAGGCCAGGGCCAGCATCGGGTCCAGGCCCTCGGTACCCGCCGCCGCTACCTCGGTGAGCGGCGGTACCGGGAATCCCGGAGCGGGCGCGGCACCGGCGGGCGCGGCGCCCAGCACCAGTCCGGTGGCCGCGACCGCCAGGATCGTGGCCGTCGCACCGGTGCGGCGGGATCGGACGCGCGCGGGGTTGATCATGCCGATGATCCTATCGGCGCCGCTCACCCACCTCCGAGAAAACCTGAGCTGAGCTGCACAAATGTGATCCGGTAGCCACGGATCTGTCACTTGCCACCGACCCGGGCCGCGCCGCCCGCCGGGGCACTGCGGCCCGCCCTGGAACCGTCCGGTGATCAGCGCACCGACCGCAGCTTCGCGAAGGTCTCCATCAGCACATGACTGAGGTTGATCACCACCAGGCCCGCGCCCGAATCGAACGCCGCGGCCGCGCGCTCTTCGCTCGATACGATATCGAGCCGGATCAGTCCCCGGCCGGCTATCGTCACGTGGACTTTCTCGATTTCGGCGCGCACCCTCGGATCGGCCGGCCCCGCGACGCCCATGGACACCGCGAGATCCGCCGGTCCGACCATCACCCCGTCGATTCCGGGCACGGCCACGATCTCCGCGGTGTTGCGGCAGCCCGCCGTGGACTCGACCATGGCGATGACGATCGTCGCCCGCTCGTCGGCGGCCAGATGATCCGCCGCCGTGACGGTGCCGTACCGGCCCGCGCGGCCGTAGGTCGCGAAACCACGGTCGCCGACCGGTGGGTACCGAGCGGCATGGACCACGGCAGCGGCCTGACCGGCATCGTCCACGTGGGGCACGACCACCCCGGTGGCGCCGTGATCCAGCACCCGCTGGATCAGTGCCGGTTCACGCTGCCCGACCCGGACCAGCACCTCCATCCCGTGCGCCTGAGCGGCGGCGATGTGCTGCCGCAGCGGGATCAGGTCGGCGGGGCCGTGTTCGCAGTCGATCAGGACATAGTCGAATCCGGCCACCCCGGCCATCTCCACCAGTTCCTCGGCGGGCATGCGGACCAGCGCGCCGAGCAACCGCTCGCCCGCGCGCAGGCGCTGTTTCATCGCCGTCATCAACGGGCCACCATGCCGGCGGACAGGTCGATATCGGCAGCGCAGAGGCCGGGCATTGCGAGCATCGCCAGCACCGCCCGGGCCACCTCGTCCTCGGTGACCATGCGCCCGAGCGCGGCGCGGGAGACGAACGCGTGCTCGGCCTCTTCGTACGTGGTTCCCGTCCGTTCGGCCTCGAGCCGGAAGTTGCGGTGCATCCGCGCGCTGTCCACCGGACCGGGGGACAGCGAGTTCACATTCACCCCCAGTGGGCCGACCTCGGCGGCCAATGTCGTGGTGAGACCGATAACCGCCATCTTCGACGCGCAATAGGGGGTCCGGCGGGCCAGCGGCCGCTTCCCGGATACCGAGGCCAGGTTGATCACATCGCCGCGCCCGGCCTCGACCATCGCCGGGACGAAGGCCCGGCACAGCAGGTACACACCGCGCACATTGACCGCGAAGACGTCGTCCCAGTCGTCGGGGGTGATCTCGGTGAGCGGCGCGACCGGGCCCGGTACGCCCGCATTGTTGACCAGGATCGACACATCCTCACCAGCCAGCTCGGCGGTCAGCGCCGCGACCGAGTCCCGGTCGGCGACATCACAGACCGCCGCGCGGACGGACTCCGGATACCGGGCCACGACACTGTCGAGTTTGGCCCGGTCCCGGCCCACCGCGATCACCCGTGCCCCGGCGTCGGCCAGTGCCACGGCGATGGCCGCGCCGAGCCCGCTGCCGCCGCCGGTCACGAGGGCGGTGCGTCCGATGACCGGGCCGCTCACGACGACGCCCCGGCATACACATCCGCGGCCCACGGCAATTCCGCACCCGCGTATTTGGCGGCCCGCACATCGCCGGACCGCGCGTGTCCCTCGAACAGTTCGACTCGGGCGGCCCGACCGCAGACCTCGCCCAGCCGCGCACTCGACGCGCGATCGACCACCTCGGAATAGGTGACCGTCTTCAGATACTTACCGACCCACAGGCCACCGGTGTAGCGGGCCGAACCCCGGGTCGGGAGCACATGATTGGTCCCGATCACCTTGTCGCCGTATGAGACACAGGTGCCCTCGCCGAGGAAAAGGCCACCGTAGTTGGTCATCTTCTCCAGCGCCTCACGCGGCTCCCGGGTCAGGACCTCGACATGTTCGCTGGCGTAAGTGTCGGCGAGCGCGTAGGCCTCGTCGAGGGAATCGACCACGAGGATCTCGCCGTGATCACGCCAGGCCGGGGTCGCGAAATCGGCGGTCGGCATATCCGGCAGCAGCGCCTCGATATGGTCGAGAACCCGCCGGCCGAGCGCTTCGGAGGTGGTGATCAGTACCGCGGGTGAATCCGGGCCGTGTTCGGCCTGGGAGAGCAGATCGACGGCGACGACGAACGGGTCGGCCGCATCGTCGGCGATGATAAGGATCTCGGTCGGGCCGGCGAAGAGATCGATACCGACCTCGCCGAAGAGCTGGCGTTTGGCCTCGGCCACATAGGCGTTACCGGGACCGGCCAGCAGATCGACCCGGTCGATGGTCTCGGTGCCCCGCGCGAGCGCGCCGATCGCCTGGACACCGCCCAGCAGATAGATCTCGTCGGCACCGGCCAGGTGCATGGCGGCGACGGTTGCCGCCGGGATCTCGCCACGAATGGGCGGGGTGCACGCGGCCACGCTCGGCACTCCGGCGACCTTCGCCGTCACGATGGTCATATGAGCCGATGCGGTGAGCGGGTAGCGCCCGCCCGGCACGTAGGCGCCGACCCGGCCGATCGGGATATGTTTCTGCCCCAGGTGGACTCCGGGCAGCGTCTCGACTTCGAAATCGGTGAGCGAATCGCGCTGATGCTGCGCGAAGGTGCGCACCTGCTGCTGCACGAATTCGATGTCCTCGACGACCTGCGCGGGTAGCGAGGCGATGATCTCCTCGATCCGGGTCTGCGACAGCCGCAACGATTCGGGGCTCCATTTGTCGAACTGCTCGGAGTACTTGCGTACCGCGGCATCGCCGCCGGTCCGGATGTCCTCGAGGATCGCGGTGACACGTTCGCCGACCTCGGAGCGGTCCTGCCGGACCACTTCCGCCGGGACCGGCTTCTTCAGAACTACGGGCATATCGACTCCTGTGCGGTGGTTCGGTACTGAGCGACGGCGGGCAGCCAATCGCCCAGAAGTTCGGAAATTCGTTGCGGCACTTCCCACGTGCACAGATGACCGGTGCCGGCGATCGTTTCGAAGCGGGAACCTTCGATCGCGCCGGCAATGGCCCGGTGGTATTCGCGAGGACAGAGGGCGTCGTCGTCCGCGGAGACGACGAGCGCCGGGCAGCGGACGGCGCCCAGTGAAGGAACCGAATCGAAGCGGTCCGCCTGGGCCCGGAGCTGACCGAGGAATCGGTCGGGGCCGACGCGGAGCGCCATCGCCACGAATCGTTCGACCAGTTCGGGGGTGCCGGCCCGGTCGGCGAACATAGTGGGCGCGATGACCTCGCGCACCACGATGCCGAATTCCCCCCGGGTGGTCCGGAACGCCATATCGTGCCAGGAACGGTACTGCGTGGCGGTCGGCGCGTGCGGGTTCGTCGAGATCGCGCAGAACCCGAGGACCCGCTCCGGTGCCCGGCGCAGTACTTCGAACCCGGCGATCGCGCCCAGGCTGAGCCCGGCCAGGACGAACGGCCCGTCCACCGCGGCGAGCACCTGATCGGCCATACCGGACAGGGACGGCGCGTCGAGAGCGCTGTGCACAATGCGGAACCCGGGGCCCGGCCGCACCTGTGCCCACAACTGCGCGTCGCACAACATGCCGGGCACGAACACGACCGGGATATCGCCGGACATCTCAGCGCTTCCGGCGCGGGACCAGCGCGTACGGCGCCAGGTAACCGTTGTGATCGAGGGCGTCACCGGCATCGGCCGCGGCCTTGACCACCTCGTCGTCCCAGGTCAGCCGGACCCGGCCGTCGCCGCTGTTCACCACGAGCAGCAGTGCGGTCTCCTGGCTCACGTTCCGGATCGACCGGTAGGCGCCGGCCGGAACCGAGAGCATGTCCCACGGGCCCAGGCCGACGGTGCGGGCGTCGACCCCGCGGTTGAGCGTGACCTCCCATTCGCCGTCCTTGACCATCAGGACCTGGCGTTCGGAATGCCGATGCGACGAGACTCCGGCGCCCGGTTCGGCGCGCAGCCACGCGATGTTGTGACCGTGCGGGTTGTGGATCCGCGGTACCTGGGCGGCGTCCTCGGTCATGCCGTAACCGATCACCAGCCCGAGTTCGACGCCGCCGCCGGGGAGCGCGGAATCCAGCAGCGCGCGCCGGGACCATTCGATGTTCTCTTGGGTCGCGATCCGCGCCGCCATCTGTTCGACCGTGAACGGCCGCAGGGCGGCGATCTGCTCGTCGCTGATCGGTTCGACCAGTTCGACACCCTCGGGGATCTCGTCACCGGCGACGGTATCGATGAGCTTGTTCTCGGCGCTGAGGTAGAGGCCGTGCCCCTTGGCTTCCTCGAGTACCGACGGTCCCCAGATGATCCCGCCGGTGTCGTCCATGCCGAGGGCGGTGAACAGAATGCCGTCGTCGGGACCGATATTGGTGAAACCGCGGAAGATCCAGGTGGGAATGGAGGCGATCTCACCTTCGCGCAGGACCAGTTCGCCCTGCTCGCCCTGTGCGCCCCAGCGCAGCAGGTATTCGCCCCGGAAGCACAGGAACACCTCTGCGGTGAAATGCAGGTGCAGGTTGTTGGTAACTCCGTTGGGCATCGCGGCGGCACCGATCTGGAACCCGTGCGGCTCGCGGAGATTGACCACCTGACCGGCGCTCTGGCTCACACCGCGCCCGATCATCGAGTAGTTCTCCTTGCGGTCCGAGCCCGGCGTGCGGCAGTCGATGAACGCTTGGTTGCAGGACACGAAGTCGGTGCGTCGGATGGTGTACCGGGCAAGGTCGGCGGCGGTGACGGTGACTTCGGGAGACATCTGACCTCTTCTGTTCACGGTGGGCGCTCGGCACAGCGGCGGCGCAACCACGCGGACGGTAAGCGTGCAACAAGACGATGATTTATACGTATGCATCGTGCCGGAACAGCAACATCGTGTCAATGCCCCGCCGGCCGCTCCTCGGCCTACACCCCGATTTCGCCGATCAATCGGGGTATTCACCACTCACTGAAGGCCGAAGCAGACAGTCGGAAGCAGCCACCGGCGCACGAATCCGCATCGACTAAGATTCGTATTCACCACACCGGAACGGTTCCGGACCGGACGCCACCCCGGCGACCGCGCACCGACCAGGGAGACCCATGCCGATCACGAGTCGCGATGTCGCACGACTGGCGGGCGTATCGCAGCCGACGGTCTCACGCGCGCTGCGCGGTGATCCCCGGGTCGCCGCGGAGACCCGCGCCCGGGTACAGGAGGCCGTGGCAGCGCTCGGCTACGTCCCCAGCGAAGCCGGCCGCAGCCTGGTGACGCGCCGGACGAAACGGATCGGCATCGTGGTCAGCGATCTGACCAACCCGTTCTACCCGCACCTGATCGGCCCGCTGCACGATGAACTCGAACAGCACTCCTACCGGATGATGGTCTTCACCGAGCGCTCGGACAACCAGGTCCCCCTGGAACAACTGGTCGACGGCTCCATCGACGGCGCGGTCCTGCTGACCAGCAATACCGACTCCCTGCTCCCCGGCGAGCTGCAGCGCCGCCGGATGCCGTTCGTCTTCCTGAACCGCGAGAGCACCCCGCACACCGCCGATGCGGCGGTCGTGGACAACGAACTCGGCGGCCGGCTGGCCGCCACCCATCTCACCGATCTCGGGCACCGGCGGATCGCCGGAATCTTCGGACCCGGCACCACCAGCACCGGACGCGATCGGGAGCTCGGATTCCGTGCCGCACTGGCCGAGGCCGGGATCGCGCTGCCGAGCGTGCTCACCCGCCGGGGCCCTTTCGAGTTCGAAACCGGTTACCGGGCGATGCTCGAACTACTCGACGCCGACCCCCGCCCCACGGCAGTGTTCTGCGGTAACGACGTGGTGGCGATCGGGGCGCTCAACGCGGCCCTGGCCAGGGGCGTTAGCATCCCTGCGGACATCGGGATCATCGGTTTCGACAATATCCCGATGGCCGAGTGGGAGGCCTTCCGCCTGACCACGGTCGGTCACGACCTCGACGCGATGGCCGCGGCGGCCGCGCGCCTGCTCGTCGAACGTGTGGAAAAAAAGAACAGCGACGACGGGCCACGACGCATCGTCATGACACCACAGTTGATCGAACGCGCCACCGTCGCCGCGCCGCGCGCATAGGACGAACCGCGCTACCGCGCGGATGAGCGAAGTGCGCGAATCCGTGCGCCGCGAAGGGCGTGGCGCAGCGGCGCCCCACCGGACAGTGGTCGCGCGATCCATCTACCGGACCCGAGCCGCACCACCGACGGGATCCCGCTCCCAGAACTGCATACGTATCCTGACCACGCGAGACCGGCTCACCGACTCCGTAGCCGCCAGGAAATAGTTCCGGTCTATGCACTTCATGAGGGCGTAACACCCGGAGCTACCAACGGACACTTCGGACCTCACCGATCCGAAGAGACCTCTTGTCATTCTCGAATACATACGCATACACTCACCGGACACTGAGAGCCGCGTTACACCCCGCCGCCTCACCCTCCCTCTCCCCCGTCCTGTGGGATCACAATCCGAAGGAGTTCAGAGTGAAGCCGAGCCGCCCCCACCGGGCCGAGCCACTCGCCGACCCCGGCGCGCCGACCTCCTGCCGCTCGCGAGCCCGGCGATGACGGCCACCGCCGCGCGCCGCGGCCACTCCGCCTGGCGCCGCATCGGCGTGCCCTACGCACACCTCGCGCCCGCGCTGGTGGCCATCGTTCTCACGACGATCTACCCCCTGGGCGTGGCGCTGGTGAACAGCTTCCGCCACTGGCGGGTGAACGAGACCCGCGAACCCCAGCAGTTCGTCGGCTTCGCGCAGTACACCAAGGCGCTGACCGACGACACGTTCCACAACGCCGTCTGGGTGACGCTGCTCTTCACCATCATGTCGGTGGCACTGTCGGTCGGCCTGGGCCTGGTCATGGCACTGATCCTGAACAAGGCGACGTGGCTGAACGGCCTCACCAAGGCATTGCTCATCCTGCCGTTCGCCATCGCCCCCGCGCTCAAGGGCTACTCGTGGCGGTTCATGTTCAACCCCGACTACGGCATCTACGACGATATGCTCGACAAACTGCTGCCGTTCACCCGCGATATCAACTGGCTCGGTGAACCGTTCTGGGCCCTGGTCGTGGTGACGCTGAGCGAGATCTGGGGCTGGGCCCCGCTCATCGCGCTGATGTTCCTCGGCGGCCTCGGCTCCATCTCACCGGAGATCCGCGATGCCGCCCGCGTCGACGGCGCGAACGCCTGGCAGGAGTTCTGGCGGATCAAGTTCCCGCTGCTACGGCCGCTGATCCTGATCGTGGTGTTCCTCAAGGCCGTGTGGTCGGTGAAGATGTTCGACCAGGTCGTCACCACCACCGGCGGCGGACCGGGCCGGGCCACCGAAACCCTCAACTTCTTCGCCTACGAACAGGGCTTCACCTTCCTCGATATCGGCTACGCCTCGGCCGTCTCGTGGATCCTGGTCGTCGTGCTGGGCGTGCTCGCCACCGGATACCTGATCCTCATGGGTCGGCAGGAGAAGAAATGACCGACACACTCGAATCCGTCACCGCCACCGCGGCACCGGCCCGGAACGCGGCCCGGCGGGGACCGTCACTGCTGGGCCGGGCGGGCAGCCTGCTGCGCCTGCTCGGCACGCTGGCCATCTTGTTCTTCGTGATGTTCCCGATTCTGTGGCTCACCCTCACCGCGTTCAAACCGGACCGCGAGGTGTTCTCCACCTCGGTGCTGTTCCGGCCCTCGCTCGACAATTTCCGGGCCATCATCGGCGGCCCGAACGATCTGGTCCATCCGATGTGGAACAGCATCATCGTGGCCGTGGTGACGACAGTGATCGCGGTACCGCTGTCGATGCTCGCCGCCTACGGTTTCTCCCGGTACAAGTTCCCGGGTGCCAAACCGATCCTGCTGGGTATCGTCGCGACCCAGTTCATTCCCGGCGTCGCCATCGCACTGCCCTTCCTCACCATGTACCGCGACCTGGGCCTGCTCGACACCCACCTCGCGCTGATCATCACCAACCTGGCGATCGTGGTCCCCTACAACACCTGGTTGCTCAAGGGGTTCGTGGACGGTCTGCCGATCGAGGTCGAGGAGGCCGGCCGATTGGACGGCTGCGGGCAGCTGACCCTGCTGTGGCGGGTGGTCACCCCGCTGGCCGCGCCCGGGATCTTCGTCGGCGTGGTGTTCTCGTTCCTGCTGGCCTGGAACGAATTCCTTTTCCCCACCTTCCTGGCCCGGAGCAACGCGGTCACCCTGCCGGTCTCGCTGATGACACTCGACCAGCCCGACGGGGTGCTGTGGGGCCAGATGGCAGCGGCCGGCCTGCTGGTGATGGTGCCGATGATCGTCCTGGCGACACTGGTGCGCAAGCACTTCGCGCAGGGCATGACCCTGGGAGCAGTCAAGTGAAGACGCTGTCCGGACGACCGGAACATACGAGACGTAAACGCGGCATTCTCGCCCTGGTCTTCGCGACCGTGGTGGCGGTACTGGCCGGCGGCTGCACCAGTGCGCCGGAGACCAAGAGCCTGATGGATCAGGTGGCGCAGGCGCCGGTGGGGCCCGACGGCCTGCTCGACGGGAAACCCTACGACGGCACCACCATCCGCCTGCTCACCTGCTGTGCGACGGTGCCCCAGTTCGCCGCCCTGCATCAGCGCACCGCGGAATTCACCGAGCGCACCGGTATCCGGGTCGAATGGTCGAATATCCCCTACGCGGCGTACCTGCAGAAGATCGTGGCCGAGAGCGCCATCGGCGGCGGTACCTACGATGCGCTGATCTGGCCGGACGCCTGGGGACCGTCGCTGAAGATCGGCGTCCAGCCGTTGAACGAGGTCATGGCCGCGCACGGCGTGACCATGGACGATTTCTCCGGACCGTTCAAGGAGGCCGCTGCCGCCGGCGAGCCGGATACCACCTACGGGATGCCCATGCGCGGCTTCTCCTACAACCTCTTCTACCGCAAGGACATCTACGCGAAGCTGGGTTTGACACCGCCCACGACCTGGGACGAATACTACCGCCAACTGGAAACGATCAAGAGGGCCCGGCCGGAGTATCCGGTGGCCGGTCAGTTCAACCGGCGCAACGGCCAGAACCTGAACACCTGGCTGTCCATGCTGTGGAGCAACGGCGCGGAACTGCTCGACGAGAACGGCGAACCGGCGTTCGACAGCCCGGCGGGAATCGCGGCGACCGAGAAGTACCTGGAGTCCTTCCGCACCGGCTACAGCCCACCGGAATCCTCGAACTGGGGTGAGCTGGAATCCACCAAGGCATTCCAGAACGGCGATGCCGCTACCGTGTTCACCTGGTCCTGGCATCTGGAGGACTTCGTCAACCCCACCAAAGCCGCACCGGAACTCACCGGGAACGTGGGCGTGGCGCCGGTGCCGGGATTCCCCGGCCACGAAGCGCAGAGCTACGCCTATACCTGGCTGGCCGGGGTGATGAACACCTCGAGTAATCAGGGCGCGGCCTGGGAGTACGTGAAGTGGATGGCGAACGCGTCCACCGAACGCGCCATTGCCCTCGACAAATCGTCGCCGGCCACGAACACCGGTATCACCGTGCACGATTCGAACATGCTCGATCCCGAGGTCGACGCCGCCAACAACGGTCTGCCCGGATTGCAGTACGAAGCACTCCAGTCCGCCCGCGCGATCCCGATGGACCTCGACTGGCCCCGGATCATGGACGTCCTCGCCGTGGCCGTCAGCAATATGGCCAACGGTGCCGATGTGCGCGCGCAGCTCACCGACGCCGCGCGCCGGATCCACGATCTCGACTGAGCGACCAGCCCTCGCCTCCACCCGAAGGACGAATGTATGACTTTGCAGGACAAGGCCTTTCTGCCCTACTCCGATCCGGAGGAGTTCATCGTCGAATGGACCGACCGTATCTGGGTACAGCGCGGAGTCGGGCTGATCAGGCAGAACTACGCGCCCGACGCGATCGTGCACGGCGCGTACGGCACCGGCGTCGGCGTCGAGCCGGTGGTCGCCTCCACGCTGGCCAAGATCAGCGCCTTCCCCGACCGGGTCGGCCAGGCCGAGGACGTGGTGTGGGAGGCCCGCGGTGACGACGCGTTCCTGAGTTCGCATCGCATCTTCAGCAGCGGGACGAACGCCAAGCATTCCGTCTACGGGCCGCCCACACATCGCCGGTTCTCGCACCGCACCATCGCCAACTGCCTCTACCGCAACGGCGTGATGGAAGAGGAATGGGTGATCCGCGATGAACTCGCGGTCGTCCAGGACCTCGGCCTCGACCCGTTCGAGGTCGCCCGGACCCTCGCGTTCCGCGGTTTCACCGGTTCGGCGACCCGCGAACAGCCCGTCGAACCGCTCGCCGCCGGTGATTCGGGCGCCCGGCCCGATACCCACCGGGAGGAATGCGCCTTCGTCCTGGATATGTTCGATACGGTGCTCGGCCAGGGGATGTTCCAGCGCATCACCGATTACATCGCACGCGATATCACCTGCCACACCGTCGGCAACCGCACCCTCACCCGGCCGCGCAACTACCAGGAATCCTGGATGGACGTACTCGCGCCCTTCCCCGACGCGCGGATCGAGGTCCGCGATGTCGTGGCCAACGATTCGGCTCCGCACGGCGGCCTGCGGGTGGGTGTCGTGTGGTGGCTCACCGGCACCTACTCCGGGCTCCCGGTCTTCGGGCCGGTCACCGGGTCCCGGGTCGAGATCCTCGGATCCTCACAATTCCTGCTGCGCGACGGCCACATCGTGCAGGAGTGGCGGGTCTACGACCAACTCGCTGTCCTGGCCCAGATCGCCCACGCCCGGGGCGACGAACCCTCGGGTCCGGCGGGCGAATCCGCTTCGGAAAGGCATTGATATGGCAGAAGTCAGTTACCAGAGGGCGACCCGCCGTTACGCCGGGTCCGATACCGCCGCCGTCGACAGCCTGGATCTGGAGATCGCCGACGGCGAATTCCTCGTCCTCGTCGGTCCGTCGGGATCGGGTAAGACCACCGCGCTGCGCATGCTGGCCGGGCTCGAGGACGTCGACGAGGGGTCGATCTCCATCGGCACCCGTGATGTGACCTTCGTGGCGCCGAAGGAACGCGATATCGCCATGGTGTTCCAGTCCTACGCGCTCTACCCGCATATGACCGTCGGCGACAATATGGGTTTCGCCTTGAAACTCAAGGGTGTGGCCAAGGAGACCGTCCGGCAGAAGGTCGCGGACGCGGCGAAGATGCTGGACCTCACCCCCTATCTCGACCGCAAACCCAAGGCTCTCTCGGGCGGCCAGCGGCAGCGGGTGGCGATGGGACGGGCGATCGTTCGCGATCCCGCGGTGTTCCTGATGGACGAGCCGCTGTCGAACCTCGACGCCAAACTACGGGTCGAGACCCGCGCCAATATCGCCTCGCTGCAGCAGCGGCTGGCGACCACCACCGTCTACGTCACCCACGACCAGGTGGAGGCGATGACGATGGGACATCGGGTCGCGGTATTGAAAGACGGTGTACTGCAACAGGTCGCGACTCCCCGCGAGCTGTACGACCGGCCGGCCAATGCTTTCGTGGCGGGTTTCATCGGTTCGCCCGGAATGAATCTCACCACCCTGAATGTCTCCGGCGACGGGGTGGAGATCGGTGAGTGCACCGTTCCGGTCGCGCGGGCGGCGGTCTCGGATCTGCGGGAAATCGTCTGCGGCATCCGGCCGGAGACGCTGCGGTTGATCGGCGAAGCAGACGAGGGCTTCGCCGTCACCGTGGAACTGGTGGAGGAACTGGGCGCGGATGCGTATGTCCACGGCACGGTTCTGAGCCCCTCCGGCGCGCACCGCGTGAACGTCCGGGTCGACGGCCGCACGCCGCCGCGGATCGGGCAGACGGTGCGGGTGGGTCTGCGCAGCCATGAGGAAGTGCATCTGTTCCATCCGGAGACGGGCGCCCGACTGGCCGCCTGAGCTGCGTTTTTTCGGAGGCGCCGACCGGGCGAAGGTCCGGTCGGCGCCTCGTGTTCGTTCGCGGCGTCGGCGCCGGAACGTCCCGGTAAAACTCGCCCCGCGCCGACTTCCCTACCCCTGAATACGTATGTATTGTGAAGGTCATGCCACTCGATCCGATTGCTTATCAGCCCTATGCCGACCCCGACGACTTCATCCGTGAGGTCACCGATCACATCTGGATCGAGCGCGCGATCGGCCATATCAACGACAACTACGAGCCGGATTCGATCGTGCACGGCGTATACGGCACCTCCACCACCGCGCGTGAGGTGATCGAGGGAACGCTGATGCGGATCTCCACCACCCCGAACCGGGTGGGCCAGGCCGAGGACATCGTCTGGGAAGCGCGCGGCGACGACGCATTCATGAGTTCCCACCTGGTACTCGGCACCGACCGGGAGAACCTGGAGTACCGCAGCCGCAATATCGCCAATTGCCTGTACCGCCGCGGCCGCATGGTGGAGGAATGGGTCGTGCGTGACGCCCTGTCGGTGGCGCGCCAGCTCGGCCGGGATCCCGACGAGCTCGCCCGGCGTCAGGCCTTCCGCGGTTACAGCGGCTCCATGGCCGGCCCGGCTCCCGCCGATGTGATCACCGAAGGTGGCAGCGGTCCCCGCCCGGACGATTTCCGGCCCGAGGTGGAGATGGTGCTCGACTTCATCGAGTCGGTCTGGAACAACCGCGAACTCGAGCGCGTGGAACAGTTCTGGATTCGCGACCTCTGGCTCCACACCATCGACGACCGCACCATCGCCCGCCCCGAGGGGTATCGCCGCGCACTCATGCGGATGTTGCGGCCGTTCCCGGGCGGCACCTTCGATATCCGCGATGTCGCGGCCAACGACTCACCCCGCTACGGGGGCTTGCGTATCGCGGTGACCTGGAAGTTCACCGGAAAATACGACGGAATCGCCGATTACGGACCGCTCACCGGTTCCCCGGTGGAGATCCTCGGCATCTCCCAGTTCCTGGTGCAGTCCGGGAAGATCGTCAAAGAGACCCGGATCTACGACGATATCGCCACCCGCTCGCAGATCTACGCCCATCGCGGCGACGAGCCGTACGTGAGCCAGAACATCTACTGATCACCGTCCGGGTCGCCGGCGCGTTCCGCGGCGGCGACCCGGTTGCGCAACAACATCTGCTGCGCCATCCGCGCCAGCTCCCGCGTCGCCGGCGACAACACCCCCGACTCCCGCTGCACCAGCGCGATGGTGTCGTACAGCGGCGGGTCGAAACTCACCACCCGCACCTCCGGCGGGCACGCCGAACTCATGGCGACCGCACGGGAGACGATCGTGTCCCCTATCCCCCGGCGGACCAGTCCGAGCGCCGATTCCACCTGCTCCACCTCGATGAGCGGTTCGATCTTCAGCCCGGTGAGCTGGGCCCGTTCGGCCAACTGCCGCCGGGTCGGCTCCTTCCATCCGTAATGCGCGTCGTAGAGGATCACCGTGGAATGCGCGAACCGCTCGATGGTGACCGCGCTCGCCACTCGCTCCGGCGAGGTGGAGGCGTAGAGCACTTCGTCGCGCACCAGTGGAGTCACGCGCAGCCCGTCCGCGTCGATGGGCAGCACCACGAGCCCGGCCTCGAGCCGCCCCTCGGCGACTTCCGCCGCGACTTCCACCGAGTTCATCCCGACCAGCCGGATCCGCACCTCCGGGAACTGGTGGTGGAACTCCTCCGCCAGATCCGACAGCAGATAGTACGAGGCATTGCGGAGTACCCCGAAGGTAGCGACCCCGCCGGTCAGCGAGCGCACCGATTTCAGCGCTTGCACGCCGCTATCGGCCGAGGCCAGCGACTGTTCGGCATGGGGCAGCAACGCGACCCCGGCAGCGGTCAGCACCAGCTTGCGCCCCCCACGCACGAACAGGGTGGTCCCGTACTCGTCCTCGAGGGTCCGGACGAGTTCGGAGACCGAGGCCTGGGCGATTCCCATCGATCGGGCGGCGGCGGTGAAGGTACCGGTACGGGCCGTGACCAGAAATGCGCGCAGCTGCCGAAGAGTCACAGGATGATCCTATGCGAGGGCTCGTCCCGATCGGGTTTGCCCGTATTCCGGCGGGCGTGGGCTCGGTATCGCCGGATCGCGAAGGACGTTTCACTGAAGCCGCGACCACTGCGCACCGGCCTCCACCGCCGGGCGGATCTCGTCACGAGTGCGCGGCGGACAGTGCGGCGGCACGAGAGCGGACCCGTGCCACGTACCACAGGGTGAAAACAGCCGGTACACCGAAGATGAGGAGATGCACGCCGGTGAGTACCCCGGCGCCCGCGTGCGCGAGGAGAGCCAGGACGAGACAGCCGGTGGCGAAACTCGCCGCCCAGACCCCGGTGAGCAAGTATCCGGTGCGGATGAACAGAGGTTGTTCCCAGAGCTCTCGTGGCGTGGACTGTTTGGCGATACCGAGAGTGAACGGCGCACGCAGGACCAGCGACGCTACCGCGATCACGGCAAGTGCCCCGTTGGCAAGGGCAGGCGCATAGGCGTGGAGCGGGGTGTCCGGGTGAGTGAAGGCCAGGACGCTCAGGGCGCTGAAATACACCAGTGAACCGATCTCGATTATCAGTCCGTCCACGCTGTACCGGGCACGCAGCCGAAGGACCAACTCGGCCAACGCGATCGCCGCGGCGGTGAGAGCGGCCCACTGCCAGTGCGCGGACGGAACGGCGGCATAGACGATCCAGGGGGCGAAGGCGCGTAGGAAATTCAAGGCGGTGAGCTCCTCGATACAACAAGAGAACGACTAGTCGGTTTCGACGAGTCGACGCTACCGGCCTGCCACCTCCGACAATACAAAGGGTTTACCTGCGAAATCTGCAGGACTCAATAGGCTTGTCCATTGACAACCGGCCCCATACCGTCGAAGCCATGAAGTTCACCCCCGCCCGCCTCGCCGAACTCGAAGGCTCCTTCCAGATCCTCAAGCACCCCGGCCTGGACCGCCCGGCCGCACAGCGCGATCCGAAAGTCATCGCCACCGTGTCGGAGATGCTGTCCACGATCGAGAAGGGCGGCCTGGACGCGGTGCTGTCCTACGCCCGCACCCTCGACGGGTTCGAATCCACCCAGGTCGAACTGGGCTCGGCCGAATTGGCGCGCTCCGGGGACTCACTGTCTCCGGAACTGCGGGCGGCCCTGGAACTGGGACACGAGCGCACCGGCGCGTTTGCCCGCGAAACCCGTTCGCATCTGGTGGATTTCGAAACCCAGCTCGCTCCCGGCCTCACCACCGGCGTGCGCTACATACCCCTGTCCCGAGTGGGCGCCTACGTTCCGGCCGGTCGTTTCCCACTGCTCGCCGGCGCGTTCATGACCGTCGGGGTCGCCAAGGTCGCCGGGGTGCCGACCGTGCTCGCCTGCACTCCCCCACGCCGCGACGGCACCGCCGACCCCGCCGTCCTGTACTCCTGCTATCTATCCGGCGCCGATCGCGTCTATGTCCTCGGCGGCGTCCAGGCACTTGCCGCGATGGCATTCGGACTGGTCGGTGAGCCTGCTGTCGATATGCTCGTCGGCGCGGGCAACGCTTATGTGGCCGAGGCCAAACGGCAGCTCTTCGGAAAGGTCGCCATCGACCTGCTGGCCGGCCCGTCGGAGGTCGCGGTGATCGCCGACGAGACCGCCGACCCGGCCACCGTCGCCGCCGATCTCCTCGGCCAGGCCGAACACGGAACCGAGTCCCCCGCTGCCCTGGTCACCACCTCGCGGCAGCTCGGCGAAGCGGTGATCGCCGAGGCCGACCGGCAGCTGGAAACACTGAAGACCCGCGATATCGCCGGACCGGCCTGGCGCGACTACGGTTCGGTGACCTGGGCCAAGGATGCCGCGACCGCCGCCGCGCTGATGGACGATCTGGCACCGGAACACCTGGAGATCCAGACCGCAGACGACGAGTACTACCACAACACCCTGCACAACTACGGCTCGATCTTCCTGGGCCGATGGAGCACCGTGGCGTATTCCGACAAGGGCATGGCCGGTACGAATCATGTGCTGCCCACCGCCGGTGGCGCGAAACACAGTGCGGGACTGTCGGTTTCCCGTTTCCTCAAACCGCTGACCTACCAGCGCGTCGAACGCTGCGCCACCCCCGAAGCAGCCGGCGCCGTGGAAACCATCTCGCAGTACGAAGGTATGGCCGCCCACGAGGCGACCGCGACCATCCGCCTCGACGCCTACCGGACCGACGAGGCCTGAGCGATGCGTGGGGGCCACCGGCCCACCACGGCCGCAGCCGGGGATGCTTCCACTCGACCGGGTGGAAGCATCCCCGTTTCCGTATGCCTGGGAAATCAGCAGGTCAGGTCATAGTGATTCAGATCACATAGAGGTGCTGTCACGTTCGACGCGGCTGCTCTGTCCAATGCTCGACCACAACGCCGAGACCGCGGAGAACGCCATGAACACCACCGCAACCCACCACATCGTCATCCTGGGCGCCGGCTACACCGGCATGCTCGCGACCGAGCGGCTGGCCCACCGCACCCGCAAGACTAAGGTGCGGATCACGCTGGTCAACCCGGCGGACCGCTTCACCGAACGGCTGCGTATGCACCAGATCGCCGCCGGGCAATCCCTGGCCGACCACCGGATCCCCGACCTGCTCGACGGGACCGGAGTCGATTTCCACCGGGCGGCGGCCACCGCCATCGACCCGGTCGCCCACCGGGTGATGCTCGACAGCGGCCGCGTTCTGGCCTACGACACCCTGGTCTATGCACTCGGCAGCAGCACCGACACCACACGGGTGCCCGGCACCGCCGACCACGCCTGGACGCTGAACGATCCGCGCCGCGCCCGGCACTTCTCCCGGCGCCTGACCGAACTCGCGCACGCCGGCGGCACCGTCACCGTCGTCGGTGGTGGGCTCACCGGTATCGAGGCGGCCACCGAGATCGCCGAAAGCCACCCGGAACTCGACGTCACCCTGATCGCGTCGGCCGAACCCGGGGCGATGATGGGTGCGCGGGCCCGCGCCCATCTGAACCGGGCACTGGATCGGCTCGGCATAGTCCGCAAGGTCGGTGCGCAGGTGACGAAGGTGCTGCCCGGCGGCGTCCGGCTGGCCGACGGCGAGGTGGTGCCGTCCGATCTCACTCTGTGGACGGCCGGCGTACAGGTTCCCGCGCTGGCGGCGGAGTCCGGGATCGCCACCGACGCACAGGGTGCGGTGATCACCGATTCCACGCTGCGGTCGGTGTCGCATCCCGATATCTACGCGATCGGTGACGCGGCGGCGGTGGAGATGGCCTGGGGCCGGATCCACGGCACCTGCCAGAGTGGCCTGCCCACGGCCACCTATGTGGCCGACGCAGTCACCCGGCGACTGCGGAACAAGAAGGTGGCGCCCTTCCGGTTCGGCTATTTCCACCAGCCGGTGAGTCTGGGCCGCCGCGACGCCGTCATCCAGTTCACCCACGCCGACGACAGCCCGCGGCGCTGGTATCTGAAGGGCCGCGCCGCGGTGTTCTACAAGGAGAGCGTGAGCGGTAGCCCGGTGCCGGTGCTGCGGCTGAGCAAGAAGATGAACGTCTCGGTGACCCTGTCCAAGGGCGGTCGCGCGACCCGGAAGGCAGTATGACCACGGGTGGAATCACGGACGCAGCCACCGACCCGTGTCCGCATACCTGTCGCAGCGGGTGAGCGGGCAGCCGAACGAAACACCTGCGCACGGAAAGCCTGAGCTCATGCCACACGACACGGACGACACCGACCCGGCGCCGGCCGGCGCCGACCCCTTCCACGAACACCGGGGCCTGCTGTTCGGCACCGCCTATCGGATGCTGGGCAGTGTCGCCGATACCGAGGACGTCCTCCAGGACGCCTGGCTGAAATGGCACGATATCGACCCCGATACGGTGGCCCACCCGAAGGCCTACCTGGTGCGCACCGTGACCAACTTGTCGCTGAACCGGCTCACCCGGGCTGCCGCCACTCGCGAAACCTACCTCGGCCCGTGGCTTCCCGAACCCGTGCTCACAGCACCGAACGCCGCCGAGGAGTCCGAAATGGCCGACACCGTCTCGACCGCAATGCTGGTCGTACTGGAAACCCTGAGCCCCATCGAACGCGCGGTTTTCGTACTTCGCGAGGTGTTCGGGTACTCCCACGCCGAGATCGCCGGATACATCGACAAACCCGAGCCCACCGTTCGCCAGATCGCCCACCGTGCCCGCGATCACGTCCGGTCCCGGCGGCCGCGACACGATTCCGACTCCACCGGACGCCGCCGGATCACCGAACAGTTCCTGGACGCCGCCCACGGCGGCGACGTCAACGCGCTGATGGAACTGCTCGCCCCGGACGTGACGCTCTGGAACGACGGCGGCGGCAAGGTCACCGCCGCCCGCCGGCCGCTACACGGCCCGGACCATATCGCGCGCTGGCTGCTCGGCGTCATGGCGAAACCCGGCTCGGCGGGGACGCGACTGGAACCGGCCACGATCAACGGCGAACTCGGCCTGCTGGTCGTCCTCGGCGAGCACCCGGTGGGTGCCATGACCTACGACCTGCTGGACGGCCGTATTCACCACCTCCGGTTCCAGGTCAATCCCGACAAACTCCGTGGCCTGCGAACATGGAGCGAGTGATCGGTGACCGGACAGGGCAGATTCACACCTGGGAGTTCGACGACCGAACGGCTGTGGTGACTCCCCATCCCCCTTTCAGGTTATACAGGATTCGTGGCCCTCATGAGAAACCGGATCGTGGTCCATAATCGCCGCGGTACGCAGAAACCACAGGTGAGGAGCGGTGAATGGGTTACGTGCTGGGCTTCCAGGAGATCGACCGCACCCAGGTCGCGGTCGTCGGCGGCAAGGGCGCGAACCTCGGGGAGCTGTCGCGGATCGAGGGTGTCCGGGTGCCGGACGGATTCTGCGTGACGACCGCGGCCTTTCGGCAGGTCGTGGCCGGTACACCGGTGATCGACGAGTTGATCGGACAGCTGTCGCGGATCGATCCGGAAGACCGGGAGTCGATTCGGGTGCTGAGCGCGGCGATACGGGAGGCGATCGAAGCATCGGCCCTCCCCGGCGATATCGCGGCGGAGATCGCCGGGTCGATCGCCGGACTCGGTTCCCACCACGCCTACGCCGTCCGGTCCAGCGCGACGGCCGAAGATCTGCCGAACGCGTCCTTCGCCGGGCAGCAGGACACCTATCTGAATATCGTCGGGCCGGCGGCGGTGCTGCGGCACATCGGCCGGTGCTGGGGTTCGCTGTTCACCGAACGGGCCGTCACCTACCGGCTGCACAACGGCTTCGAACACCGGAAGGTGCAGATGGCGGTGGTGGTGCAGCAGATGGTGTTCCCGGAGGCGGCCGGGATCTTGGTCACCGCCGACCCGGTCACGTCCAACCGGAAGGTGGTCTCCGTCGACGCCGGCTTCGGACTCGGCGAGGCCTTGGTCTCCGGTCTGGTGAACGCGGACGTCTACAAGGTGCGCGACAGCGTGATCATCGACCGGACCGTCGCCACCAAGCGGGTCGCGGTCGCGCCCGCGCCGGCGGGCGGCACGTTCGTTCAGGAGATCGAGGACCAACGACAGAACCAGCAGGTGCTCACCGATGCGCAGATCGTGGACCTCGCGGACCTGGGCCGCGGCATCGAAGCGCATTTCGGCAGCCCGCAGGACATCGAATGGTGTCTGGCCGACGACGAATTCCGTATTGTGCAGAGCCGGCCGATCACCACGCTGTTCCCGATTCCCGAGGCCGCCGACGACGCGAACCGCGTCTACGTCTCCGTCGGCCACCAGCAGATGATGACCGACCCCATGAAACCGCTGGGCATCTCGATATGGCAGCTGACCAGCCGGGCGCCCATGCGGCACGCCGGTGGCCGGCTGTTCATCGACGTCACCGAACGGCTGGCATCGCCGACGGCCCGGCGGACCATGATCGAGGCACTCGGGAAATCCGATCCGCTCATCGGAGACGCGTTGCGGACCGTCGCCGAACGGGACGATATCGTGCGGACAGAACCGGAGGCGGCGGCCGCCGCCGTACCGGAGGCCGGTGCCGCCCCCGGCCCGACCGAAATAGATCCGGCAGTCGTCACCGAACTGATCGCGGACAACCAGGCCTCCGTCGAGGCTCTGAAGCGCGATATCGAGACCAGATCCGGACCGGAACTGCTCGACTTCATCCACACCGATATCCAGGAGATGCAGCGACTCCTGTTCGACCCGCGCAGCTACCGAGCGATCGTAGCGAGTATCGACGCCGCCTTCTGGCTCGACGACCACCTCGGGGAATGGCTGGGCGAGAAGAACAACGCGGCCGATACGCTAGCCCAATCGGTTCCGCACAATGTGACCTCGGAGATGGGTCTCGCACTGCTGGACGTCGCCGATGTGATCCGGCCGTACCCGGAGGTGGTCACTTTTCTGCGGCAGGTCGAAGAGGCGGGTTACGAGGGCCGGGATTTCCTCGACGAGCTGGTGCGGGTGCCGGGCGGCCGCGAGGCGCAGGCCGCTATCGAGTCCTATCTCGACCGGTACGGTATGCGCTGCGCCGGCGAGATCGACCTCACGCGACCGCGCTGGAGCGAACGTCCCGCCGCACTCGTGCCGACGATCCTGGGCAATATCAAGAGTTTCGAGCCGGGTGCGGCCGAACGGCGTTTCGAGGACGGCCGCCGCGAAGCCGGGCAGAAGGAAGCGGACCTGCTGACGCGTCTGCGCGCCCTACCGGACGGAGAGCGGAAAGCCCGCGAAACCGCGCGCATGATCGAGCAGCTCCGCACCTTTTCGGGATACCGGGAGTATCCGAAGTACGGCATGGTCAGCAGGTATTTCATCTACAAGCAGGCACTGTTGCGCGAGGCCGAGCGTCTCGTCCGGGGCCGGGTGCTGCGCCGGCCCGACGACATCTTCTATCTGACCTTCGATGAGCTGGCCCGGCTGGTGCGCACCCAGCAGTCCTGTGACCAGCTCATCAGCGAGAGACGGGAAGCTTTCCGCACCTACCGAGCGCTGACACCGCCGCGGGTGATCACCTCCGACGGCGAGACCTTCGCCGGAGCGTATCGACGCGCGGACCTACCGGCCGGGGCGCTGGCCGGTATGGCGGTGTCCAGTGGGATCGTGGAAGGGCGGGCCCGGGTCGTCTCGGATATGGCGCGCGCCGACCTCGAACCGGGCGACATTCTGGTCACCGCCTATACCGATCCGAGCTGGACACCCTTGTTCGTGGCGATCACGGGCCTGATCACCGAAGTGGGTGGACTGATGACCCACGGCGCGGTGATCGCGCGGGAGTACGGCCTGCCCGCCGTGGTGGGCGTGGAGCAGGCCACCCGGCTGATCCGTGACGGGCAGCGGATCCGGGTGAACGGGACGGACGGGTACATCGAGGTCCTGTCCGACGAATGAGGCCCGCGGAGCGGTCGCGTGCGTCTTTACCGCCGTGTCCACCACGAAAAAACCCTTACCCATGCTTACGAGACCGGCTACCGCATCGGGGTACCCGCCGGCAACCCTGGGTGCACCGGATCGGCCGGATTCGCCACAGATCTACGCGGGGCCGGGATTCCTTGTAGCACAACGGTTTCTGTGCCCGGCCGCCGATCTCGCCCCGGCGAGTCCCGTCGGCCGGGGCACGGTGGTGGCGCCGCGCCTGCCCGGCAGGCGCGGCGCGGAACGGAAGCCGGCCTTCCGGAACCCCGACCGCGGACTCAGACCCGTTCCGCGGACCGAGTGCGCACCCGCAGCGCGATCGGCTTCTGGGTTTCGGCGAAGAAATCGTTGCCCTTGTCGTCCACCACGATGAACGCCGGGAAATCCTCGACCTCGATCTTCCACACCGCTTCCATACCCAGTTCCGGGTATTCGAGGACCTCGACCGATTTGATGCAGTCCAGCGCGAGCCGGGCGGCGGGGCCGCCGATGGAGCCGAGGTAGAACCCGCCGTGCTCCTTGCACGCCTTGGTGACCTGGGCGGAGCGGTTGCCTTTGGCCAGCATCACGAACGACCCGCCGGCCGCCTGGAACTGGTCGACATAGGAGTCCATCCGACCCGCGGTGGTGGGGCCGAAGGAACCCGAGGCGTAGCCGTCCGGGGTTTTGGCCGGTCCGGCGTAGTAGACGGCCATATCGCGCAGGTACTGCGGCATCTCTTCGCCCGCGTCGAGGCGTTCCTTGATCTTGGCGTGCGCGATGTCGCGGGCCACCACCAACGGACCCGACAGCGAGAGCCGGGTCTTCACCGGGTACTTGGAAAGTTCCGCACGGATCTCGTCCATCGGCCGGTTCAGGTCGACCTTCACCACATCACCGCCGAGGATGGCGTCGGTCTGCTCGGGCAGATACTGCGCGGGTTCGCGTTCGAGCTGCTCCAGGAACACCCCCTCGGGGGTGATCTTGGCCAGGGCCTGCCGGTCGGCGGAGCAGGAGACCGCGAGCGCCACCGGGCAGCTCGCACCGTGCCGGGGCAACCGCACCACCCGGACGTCGTGGCAGAAGTACTTACCGCCGAACTGGGCGCCGATCCCGAAGGACTGGGTCAGTTTGAAGACTTCCTGTTCGAGGTCGAGATCGCGGAAGGCGTGCCCGGTCATCGAGCCCTCGGTGGGCAGATTGTCCAGATAGTGCGCCGAGGCGTATTTGGCGGTCTTGAGCGCGAATTCGGCACTGGTGCCACCGATGACCACGGCGAGGTGGTACGGCGGGCAGGCCGCGGTACCCAGTGAGCGGATCTTCTCGTCCAGGAACTCCAGCATCCGCGTGGGGTTCAGGATCGCCTTGGTCTCCTGGTACAGGAACGATTTGTTCGCCGAACCGCCGCCCTTGGCCATGTACAGGAACTTGTAGGCCGGCTTCGCGGGATCGCCGGGCGCGGAGTACAGCTCGACCTGCGCGGGCAGGTTGGACCCGGTGTTCTTCTCGTCCCACATGGTGATGGGCGCGAGCTGCGAATAGCGCAGGTTCAGCTTCGTGTAGGCGTCGAAGACGCCGCGGCTGATCCATTCGGCGTCGTCGGCACCGGTGAGCACACCCTCGGATTTCTTACCCATCACGATGGCTGTTCCGGTGTCCTGGCACATGGGCAGGATCCCGCCGGCGGAGATATTGACGTTCTTCAGCAGATCCAGCGCCACGAAACGGTCGTTACCGCTGGCCTCGGGATCGTCGATGATGCTGCGCAGCTGGGACAGATGCGCGGGCCGCAGATAGTGGCTGATGTCGTGCATCGCCTCGGCGGTCAGCATCCGCAGGACCTCCGGGTCGACCTGGAGGAAGGTCCGGCCGCCGGATTCGAAGGTGCTGACGCCCTCGGTGGTGAGCAGCCGGTACGGGGTGTCGTCGGCGCCGATCGGGAGCAGGTCTGAATAACGGAACTCGGGCGCGGTCACCGATCGCACTCCTTTGGAGGTGGGCTGCTGGTCTAACAGGGCGCAGCCGCGGAGAACAGCCACTGCGCCGGGGTCGAGCACAGCGAGCCTAGCGGCCTTCCCGCACCCCACCTGGAGTTAGGCAAACCTAAATCGTAACCCACCAGCACCGGTGATCGGCGGGTTACCGGCCCTGGCACCGTAGGAACCATCGCCCGGTAGCACCGCATCCGTATCCGGCCGTCACGGCTCCGGGGCCGGGGTCAGGCATCACGACCTCGAAGCAGCTGGAAAGTCGAAACCGGCGCACCTGCCCGCTCGCTCTCGGACAAGGCGCGCAGCCAGTGATCCCGAACCGCACGCGCCAGGTCGGTACCCACTCCGACGGCCGCGGCGGTCTCGACCACGTGCCCGGCACCGGCCGCCATCATCTGCAGATGTCCGATATCACGCCACCCGCCGGTATCGGCGGCCATGGCGGCGACCGCAGCGTACAGCTCCGTCATATCGCCCATCGACCGTTGCGCATAAGGCAGGAACCGCTCGACCGGTTCACCCGAGCGCTCGATCATGGCCAGCGCTTGTTCGAAAGCGAGCAGTCCGGACAGGAAGATCGTGAGGACTGCCTGGTAATACAGTTGCGCGAGCCCGGCATCCACTCCCAGGTATTCCGGCCGGCCCAGGGGGCCGAGTATCTCGACGCAGGCATCGAACACCTCGCGTTCGCCGCTGTAGAAGATGAAGGAGTCCGCGCCCCCGACACCCGCTCCATCGGCCATCACTCCACCGGCGAGGAACCGGCCCCCTCGTGCCCGGACCCATCGCGCCGCACTACGTGTCTCCTCCGGCGAATCCGACGAGAGGTTGACAATCGTCTTCCCCCGCAGATGATCGGCGGCAGCCTCGAGGACGTCATACATCGCGGCGTAGTCGGTCAAACTGACCAGGATCACTTCGCCGGCATCGACGGCCTGTGCGACCGTATCCGCACGGGCAGCGCCGAACTCCCCCATGGCGTGCGCTTTCTCCGGACTGCGGTTCCACACGGTGACCGCGGTGCCCGCAGCACGCAACGTCTCGACCATTGCCCGCCCCATCGGACCGAGCCCGATAACGGTCACCGAACCGGCTACTCGACGCATGATCACGCATCCTTGCGGGGTTCGCGGGCGGCCGAGGCCCGGGCGGCCGGAGCCATGAGCTCGAACAGCGCGGTGATGCTCTGCTCGCCTCGACCTTCGGCCACCGCCCGGCGCAACAGCTCGTGCATCGGAGCGTGCCACGACATATCGACACCCGAATCAGCGCCGAGCCGCTCGTCGTCGGGGATCTGATCGTGGAACAAGGCGATCGAGGAACCGAGCCGGGTGAAGTCCCGGTCGTCGATCTCTCCGGCCATGAGCGGTAGCAGAGATTCGATCATCTGCAGCCACTTGACAGAGTAGGACACCATCGACTGCGCCGAGAGCCCGCGCACCGACAGTAATGCCGCCCCTTCGAAGAACCCGAGCAGCGAGGGAAGCAGAGTGGCACCGACGGCCGACTCGTAGAGGGCGGCCAGATCCGGTTCCTCGCCCAGATGCACGAGATCGCCACCGAGAGCCCGCAATACGCCCTCATGGTCGTCGAAGACGGCCCGGTCACCGCCGAAATACAGCAGTGTGTCCGGCTTTCCGACGGCTGCGGGCACATTCTTGATCGCTCCGCCGAGGAACCGGGCCCCACAGCCGCGCACCCACGCCGCGAATTCCCGCGCGTCGGTGGGGGTGCCACTGTTGAGGGTGATCAAGGTTCGCCCGGTCAGCTGGGACTCTGCGCCCGTCAAGCTTTCGCGTGCGGCCCGGAATGTGCTGGTACAACTGATGATCAGCGAGCCGACGGCCAGGGCATCGGCGATGGCGAGCCGATGGTCGGCGCCCGCGGTCACCAACGGGGCCGCTCGTTGCGGGGTGCGATTCCATACGGTGGTCGGATGCCCTGCCGCGAGAAAGGCTTCGGCCAGAGCACGACCCATCGACCCGGTGCCGAGCACAGTCACCGGAATCGGCCGGTCGGCCGGTCGGCCTCCCGTACGTGCTGTTCGGGGCGGTTCTGCAGTCATGTTCACAGGGATCGAGTGTCGGCGTGGCCGGTGGGGCCGACAAGTACACACTTTCCAGTGCGGTACCTCACCTGCAAGTAAGCGAGCTGCCCGCGAAGCCCCCGGGTGTGGGCGGATGACCGATATCACAGGGCGTCCCGATCCGGACATCACCGCAGTGCTGCGGCCGGCTCTCCCGAAGCGAGACGGCCGCAGCACTGCGGTGCGAATCGGACCACTACACCGACCGCGTCATACCGCTTCGGCAGTCGATTCCGGTATCCGCAACTGCGTCGACGCATCGACGCCCAGCCGCCGCTCGAAGCCCTCGGGGATCACGATATCGAACCGGTCCAGCTCGGTGATGCTGGTCTTTCGCAGCCCGAGCAGCGCGGAATCGATCCCGCCGCGCAGGATGTCCAGCACGTTCTCCACCCCGGCCTGCCCGTTCGCCGCCAGACCCCACAGGTATGCGCGGCCGATCATGACCGCCCGCGCACCGAGCGCCACCGCCTTGACCACATCGCTGCCCCGGCGGATACCGCCGTCGAGCAGGATCTCGATCTCGTGCCCCACCGCATCCGCCACCACCGGGAGGGCACGGATGGAAGCCGGGGTGCCGTCGAGGTTGTTACCACCGTGGTTGGACACCGAGATGGCCGCCACACCGGCATCGACCGCGCGCCGCGCGTCGTCCACCCGCATCACACCCTTGAGCATCACCGGACCGTCCCACTGCTCGCAGACCCAGGCCACATCGGCCCAGTCCGGCGGTGTCGTCCCCATCCATTCGCCGTAGGCGCCGAAGAAGCCCGGAGCCGGCGCGTCCCCGAGCGCCATATTGGGCGCGGTGAGATCGGGCAGTGACCCCGATTTCAGATACGTGGTGAGCCAGCGCGGTTTGACCATCACCTGCGGCGCGAAACTCGCCATCGTCTTCAAGTCGAGTTTCTCCGGAATCGACGGGCTGCCCCAGTCGCGGCCGTGCGAGAACGACCAGTCCAGCGTGAGGATCAGCCCCACCGCCCCCGCGGCTTTCGCCCGCGCCATACGCCCGACGATATCGTCCTTGCTCCCGCACCAGTAGAGCTGGAAGAAGGTGGCGGGGTTGGCCGCGACGACCTCTTCCACCGGCTTGCTGGCGAAGGAGGAGAGGCCCATCGCCGTCCCGCGGGCCGCGGCGGCGCGGGCCACGGCGACCTCACCATCGGGGTGCACGGCCTGCACACCGGTCGGCGAGATGATCACCGGCATCGAGATCTGCTGACCCAGCACGGTAGTCGACTGGTCGCGTTCGCCGATGGGCCCGGCGACGTGCGGGGCGAAACCGAGCTCACCGAAGGCGGCCTGGTTGTCGTCGATGGTCAGACCGCGTTCCGAGCCGGCGACCAAGGCGCCGTACACCGATTTCGGCAGCCGTTTCTTCGCGCGCCGATGCGCTTCGGCGACGGTTTCGAACCACGGATTCATGGTCGGATCCTTTCCACTGGTTCCGGCCACCACTGCCGGATCTGTTCGTACAACTGGGAGACGAGCCGTTCGAGTAGTTCGGCGCCTTCGGCAGCGGTCGCGCCGGTGGGATCACCGAGCACCCCGTTGGCGCTCACCGCGGCTACGCCGCCCGCCCGCAACTGCGGCAGAATTTCGGCGAGCGGCCGCGTATCGCCGGATTCGGCGCGTCCGAGGCGCACGCGTTCCGGGGCAAGGTGCAACTGCAGTGCGGTCTCGGCCCGGCCGGCGTGCGCGTCACCGTCGTGGCGTGGCAGGAACAGCCGGATATCGCGGGATTCACCGCGTAACCGGCCCACCGCCCGGCGCAACGCGTCGATATTGCCGCCGTGCCCGTTGACCAGCACGATCCGCTCGAAAGTATCGGTCGCGGACCGGCACAGTTCGACGACCAGCAATTCCAGCGCCGCCTGCCCGATCGACAGCGTGCCGGGGAATCCGGCATGCTCACCGCTCGCGCCGTAGGCGAGCGCCGGGGCGACGAGCGTCTCGGGACGGCGCGCGGCCAGGCCCGCCGCTATCGCACCGGCCAGATCGGTATCGGTGGACAGCGGCAGGTGCGGGCCGTGCTGTTCGGTCGCGCCGACCGGTACCAGCAGCACCCGGGCGGCCGCGCCGGGCGCGCCCACCTCGGGCGATGTGAGGTCCGCCACCATCATGCGCCGAGATTAACGTCAGTGACTGACATAATCAAGAGCCCAGGGCCCCGCGACAGCCCCGGACGCAACTGCCCGGGGGTACCGACCCCGAACGCGGCGGTCACAGCGCACTATTTACTCGTGACGGCACAGCATCCCCGCGGCCGCCCGCGGGGCACCACCAAACGCGAGCTCGAACTGATCGCGATGCGGTTGTTCAGCGAGCAGGGATTCGACGAGACCACCGTCGAGCAGATCGCCGCCGCGGCCGGGATCAGCGGCCGCACCTTCTTCCGGTATTTCCCGGGCAAGGCCGAAGTGCTCTGGTATTCGTTCGACGACGAGGTCACCGCGCTACGAGCCGCGTTCGCCACCGTGCCCGACGCCGAGCCCATGATGGCAGCCGTCCGGCGCGTGGTGGTGAACGCCAATCGATACCGCGCCGAGGACGTCCCCGAACTACGGGTCCGGATGAAACTCGTCGCCGATGTACCCGCGCTGACCGCTACGGCCGGTCCCCACTACGACGCCTGGGAGCGCACCGTGGGCGAGTTCGCCGCCGAACGGCTGGGGGAACCCGCGGATTCACTCCTGCCGATGGCGGTCGGGCGCACCACGCTGGCCGCGGCCCGGGCCGCCTTCGACGCGTGGCTCGCCCGGGCGGACGCGGATCTCACCGTGTATCTGGATCGAGCACTCGGCGCGCTCGAGCACGGTTTCCCGACCCCCGGCGCGACCCCGGTCACACCGACGCGATAAAACCTGACCGGCAGGTTTCGCCAGTATGGGCGCGTGGGTATGACTAGGCTCGGTAATCGGCACGACCGCCGGAAATCTATGATGTACCCGACCGCCGTCGAAAGGGGCACAAGTTACATGTCCGAGGTGTCCATGGGCCTTTCGGCGGACTCGTTGGCTGCGGGACCCGTAGACAATCTGCTCCCACAGCTCGTCGAGCATCTGCGCCAGAACCGCACCGCGCTGCGCGAGGAGTGGGCCCGGCGGATCACCGAGGCGCGCCTGCTGACCGCGATGACGCCGGAGGAGGTCTTCTCCGAGGCGACCTCGGTCTACGACAACTACGTCGAGGTTCTGGAGACCGGTAGCGTCGAGGCGCTGCAGGCCTACGCCCGCGATCTCTCCGAGCGCATCATTCCGCGTGGGGTGGAGACCGACGAGGTCCTCGGCATGGTGCTGTTGCTGCGCGATGTGCTGGCCCGGTCGTTGTTCGAGAAGTACCAGTCCAATTTCGAGTTGCTGAACGCGGTGCTCGACGCCTACGAACCGGCGGCCAACCGGATCGCCAATACGGTGGGCGTCTCCTTCGTCCAGGAGCGCGAACGCGTCATCCGCCAGCAGCAGGAAGCGATCCGGGAGCTGTCCACCCCGGTTCTGCAGGTCCGTGAACAACTGCTGATCCTGCCGATAATCGGCGTGCTCGACAGCCAGCGTGCCCGCCAGCTCACCGAACAACTGCTGCGCGCCATCCGGAACAACCGTGCCAAGGTCGTCGTCATCGATATCACCGGTGTGCCCGATATCGACTCCACCGTGGCCAATCACCTGGTGCAGACCGTCGACGCGTCGGGACTCATGGGTGCCAGCGTCATCATGACCGGCCTGTCCTCCGAGATCGCGCTGACACTGGTCACCATCGGGCTGGACCTGTCGAAGATGAACGCGGTCGGCGATCTGCAGGGCGGTATCGAGGAAGCGGAACGGTTACTGGGCTACGAAGTGTCCAGAGTGACCGAGCGCAGCGAACGCGATTCGCGCTGACCGGAATCCACTATGCCAGTACCGATCCTCAAACAGGGCACATATCTGATCGCGTCGGTGCAGTCGGCGCTGACCGATGCCGATACCGAACGCCTCCAGGACGACCTGATGAAGCAGGTCAGCAAGTACCGCGCGCAGGGCATCATCGTCGATGTGACAGCGATCGACGTGATGGACTCCTTCGCGGCCAGATCATTGCGCACCATCGCGCATATGACACAGCTGCGCGGGGCGGAAACCGTCATCGTGGGCCTACAGCCCGAAGTCGCTTTCGCCATGGTGCAACTCGGCCTCACTTTCGAGGACATGCATACCGCCCTGGACCTCGAAGAGGGCTTGGCCTGGTTGAACCGCAAGGCCTCGGCGCGGCGTCAGCACCGAGATGGTCGTGACAGTGCCCGCTGAACAGGTGGTTATCGCGGTGAAGATGTCGAACGACATCGTGACCGCACGTCAGGCCGGACGTGAGCTGGCCGAAGAACTCGGCTTCACCCTGACCGACCGGACCATGATCTCCACGGCGATCTCGGAGGTCGCGCGGAATATCACCAGTTATGCCGGCAGCGGTGAGATCCGGCTGCAGGTCGACGAACGCGACGGCCGCCGCGCTCTGGTGGTCCAGGCCAAGGATCAGGGTCCCGGAATCATCGATATCGCCCGGGCCATGGAAGACGGCTATTCGACCGGCCTCGGCCTGGGTCTCGGTCTCCCCGGTGCCAAACGGCTGATGGACGGCATGGCCATCGAATCCGCGCCCGGCGCAGGCACGTTGGTGGAGATGTGGAAGTGGGTACCCCACGGTGCATGAGGACGGGTACATCGGCCGGATCGAATGGGCGATGGCCGGCCGCCCCCTCCCCGGACAGGACGTATCCGGAGATCGCTGCCTCGTCCTGGATACCGGTGCCGGTGTCGTTCTGTTCGCGGTGCTCGACGGTCTGGGTCACGGCGCGGCGGCGGCCGCCGCGGTGGACCGCGCGACACGGGTACTCGCCGAGCACCGCGCCGAACCGCTGGACGCACTGATGGTGCTGTGCCATCGGGCCATGTCCGATACTCGTGGTGCCGCGGTCACCCTGGTCTTGTTCGGCACGGAGGAAACGCAGTGGCTCAGTGTCGGCAATGTCGAATCGCATCTGTTCACGGCCGGTCCCACCGGCCCGCAGATCAGCGCCAGTGTCCTACAGAGCGGCGGTATCGTCGGATATCGGCTGCCCTCGATTCTGCAGCCGCAGACCGTGCCGGTCCGGCCCGGCGATCTGCTGCTGATGTCCACCGACGGGGTGGAAGCCGAACCGGGCCAAGGTGTGGATCTCGCGAAATCGACCGCGGAGATCGTGCACGAGCTGTTGAACCGGCACGCCAAGGACTCCGACGATGCCCTGGTCCTCGCGGCCCGGGTGCGCGGTGCCTCGAACGGAACCGCCCAGCGAGAAGTGTCGTGATCCGGCGAGGCCGGCGATGAGCACGGTACTCGCGGCGTTCCTCGACGCCTACGCCGACGCCCTGCGCCGCCATCTCGCCGATCCCGAGGGCGACGGTCTGGCCGAAGGCCATGAGCTGGGTCGCCGGGCGCTCGTCGAGGGCATCAGCCTGCTCGATCTCACCGAGCACCATTTCCGGGTGGCGAGGCAGGTGCAGTCGGAAGCCGTCGCGGCGGCCCCGCCGCCGGAATCGGCCGGTAAAGAGAATTCGCTCGCGGAGCGGGCACTCGAATTCCTGTTACAGACCCTGATCACACTGGATGTCGCGACCCGCGGCTATCTCGACGGCACCCGCCGCTACGAACAGCAACGGTCCCGCGCCGACGATCTCGCCGGACGCGACGAATTCCGGACCGCGCTGGTCGAATCGCTCCAGGACGGGTTCTTCGTCGCCGACGCGCGCGGCACCCTCATCGAGGTGAACAAGGCCTTCGGTGAGCTCACCGGTTACGGCGCCGCCGGGGTGCCCTATCCGCTACCGCATCCGTGGGCTATCCCGGAGGGTCCCCGCTACCCCGACCTGGGGACCGAAGCGTCCCGGTTCGTGGTGCCGATCCAGCACCGCGACGGACGCCGCCGCTGGATCGCGGTGAGCACGAGTGCCCTGGTGAAACCCGACGGCGAGGAACACATCTTCGTCGGCACCGTCCGCGATGTCACCGCCGAGCACGACGCCCAGGCCCGCGACCAGGCGGCCAATCGGCTGGCCACCGCGCTCGCCGCGGCGACTACGGTGGCCGAGGTGCTCGAGGTGGGCCTGGACGAGCTGCGGCGCACGGTGGGCGCGGAAACCGCGGTGGTCGCGGTGTGGACTTCGCCCACCGCGCCGGAGGTCTATACCTCCGGCATTCCCCCGGCCGCCGCGGCCGGATCACGGCTCGAACCCGCGACCGAGGCCATTCTCAAGCGCGCGCGAGTGCGGCCCGGTCGCACGCTGATAGCAGTTCCGGAGGGTGCGGGCAGCGCCCAGGGTATCGTCGCGCCGCTCGGCGAGAAGAGCGATGCGGCGCTGTGGTTGCGGTTCGCGGTACCCCGCGTCGTCGACGCCGCCGATTGGACTCTTTTCTCACTGCTGATCGGGCATCTCAGCCTGGCCGTGCAGCGAGCCCGCAACTTCGATGCGGCCCGCTCCACCTCGCTGACCCTGCAGCGGGCCATGCTGGGTCCCATCGAACTCCCGCCGCGGTTCTCGGTGCACTACGAACCGGCGCTGCCACCGCTGGAGATCGGTGGCGACTGGTACGACGTGGTGCCGCTGCCCGACGGCACCATCGGCGTGGTGGTCGGCGACTGTGTGGGCCGCGGCCTGTCCGCGGCCGTGGTGATGGGGCAGTTGCGTACGGCCGCCCGCGCGCTGCTGCTCCGCGGCGCCGGTCCCGCCCAGCTGCTCACCGAGCTCGACCCGGTGGCGGCCCGTATTCCCGGCGCACTGTGCACCACCGTCTGCGCGGCGGTACTGGACCCGGTACGGGGTCTGGTGCGGTACAGCAACGCGGGTCATATGCCGCCCATCCTGGCCGATGTGGACAAGACCGGGCGCATGCTGGAAGGTGGCCGTTCGGTGCCGTTGGCGACCTTCGAGACAGCACGCCGCCCGGAGGCCACCACGCCGTTGCCCCCCGGATCGACCCTGGTGCTGTTCACCGACGGTCTGGTGGAACGCCGCGGTGAGGATATCGACGAGGGTTTCACCAAGATCGCCGATATCCTGGCCCATACCGCCGAGAAACTACCCCGTCAGGTCGCCGATTCGGTGCTCTCGGCGCTGCGGCCCGAGGGCGGGTACGACGACGATATCGCCATGGTGGTCTACCGGCAGCCGCCCGCGCCGTTGCGGCTGGATGTACCGGCCCGGCCGGACCGGCTGGCCATGCTGCGCCGTACGCTGACAGCGTGGCTGTCGTCCGCGGCGGTACCGCACAACCTGACTTCGGATCTGGTGGCCGCCACCAACGAGGCGTGCAGCAACAGTATCGAGCACGCCTACCAGAACGGCGGCGGTGAGGCCGAACGGGTCGTCCTCACCGCCGAATGCGTAGGCGACCGGGTGGTCATCGAGACCACCGATACCGGGACCTGGCGCCCGCGTCCGGCCGATCCGGGACCGCGGGGTCGCGGGATCGATATGATGCGAGCACTGACCGAAGAACTCGAGATAGATCACCACCTGGGCCCCGGAACCCGGGTACGGATGTCGGTGACGCTTCCGGCGATCACGTTCCCGGTGGCCAGCGCCCTGCGCGGGACGGCGAACCGGTCCGGCGGGGATACGATGCAGCGAGATCGAGAGACTCATGGCAGATTGTGAAGATGTGACCAACACTCCTCCAGACGCGAATCTCACGGATACGATGACGACCTCGGTCGCCGACCACGACGGGGTCACCGTGCTCACGGTTACCGGAGAGGTCGACCTCGCGACGGCCCCGGCCCTGGAGACCGCGATCGATGCGGCTCTCGACGCCGATCCGGCCGGCCTCGTCGTCGACCTGGCCGCGGTGAGCTTCCTGGCGTCGGCCGGGATGGCCGCGCTGGTCGCCGCGCATCAGCGGGCCGGCGACAAGACCACGATCGCCCTGGTCGCCGACGGACCCGCCACCAGCCGTCAGCTGAAGATGACGGCCCTGGACCAGGTTTTCGCCTTGCACACCACCTTGGCGGCCGCCCTGGCGAGTTTCCGGGCGGGCTGAGCCGGACCCCACCGATGACCGGGCCGGCGAGACGTGAACTCGCCGGCCCGGCTCGTTGTCCAGATGCGGTATGGCGCAACATACTCGCACCGATCGAGCAACTCCCGACCGGTCCCGGATCGCACCGAACACCGGTTTCGGGCTGGTGACGCGTAGCTCACCAGCGCCCGCAGGATGTCAGTCGCAGATCGCGCGGAACTGCTCGATGAGTTTGACGCGGTCGGCCGGTGTCGCGGCCAGTGGCGCGACATTGAGGACGGTGACCCCGGCTTCGGCGAACGCGGCGACCCGTTCCTTCACATAACCGGCCGGGCCGATCAACGAGATATCGCGGACCAGATCGTCGGGAACCACCTGCGTCGCTTCGTCTTTCTTACCCGCCAGGTAGAGCTCCTGGATGCGGTCGGCCTCGGCGCCGTACCCGTAGCGGGTGGCCAGGGTGTGATAGAAGTTCTTGCCCTTGGCGCCCATTCCGCCGATGTAGAGCGCCAGCATCGGTTTCACGAAGCCCAGTAGCGGTTCCACGTCTTCGCCGATGGCCAGGGCCGGACCGGCGTAGACATCGAGTGGGCCGAGTTCGGGATCGCGCTTCGCATTTCCGGCGCGCAGCGCGTCACCGAATACCGCGTCGGCACGCTCGGGCAGGAAGAAGATCGGCTGCCAGCCTTCGGCGATCTCCGCGGCCAGTTCCACGTTCTTGGGGCCCAGCGCGGCGAGTAGCACCGGAACACGTTCGCGCACCGGGTGGTTGATCAGCTTCAGCGGTTTGCCCAGACCGGTGCCGGTGCCCTCGGGCAGCGGGATCTGGTAGTACTTGCCCTGGTAGTCCAGCCGTTCCCGGCGCCAGACCTTGCGGCAGATCTCCACGAGTTCACGGGTACGCCCGATCGGCGCATCGTAGGGCACGCCGTGGAATCCCTCGATCACCTGCGGACCGGAGGCACCCAGGCCGAGAACGAATCGGCCGTCGGAGACGAAATCGAGGCCCGCCGCGGTCATCGCGGTCAGCGTGGGCGTCCGGGTGTAGAGCTGCAGGATTCCCGACGCCAGCTGCAACCGGGAGGTCTTGGCGGCGAGGTAGCCCAGAGCGCTGACCGCGTCGAAGGAGTACGCCTCGGGCACGAACACGATGTCCAGCCCGGCCCGCTCCAAATCGGCCACTTCGGCCGCTGCCTCGGTGAAGCCGCCCGAGTAGTTGATGCTCAATCCGATCCGCATGCCCTCAACATAATCCCGCCTACGGGGTGGCCCGGCACCGGCCACGCCGGGCGACGCTGTAGGTTGAAACCGGTAACCCCTCGAGCAGTGCAGCTAACTTCGAGCAATTTTGATCGAGAAAGGCCGAATCGTGTCGCAGCCCACCCAATCGCCTCAGCACACCGCCAGCGGTTTCGGCGGTTCGCCGATCGGTGACTACCTGGGCGAACTCGCGGCGAAGGTCCCCGCGCCGGGTGGCGGCGCGGTGGCCGCGCTACACGCCGCGCAGGGCGCCGCGCTGATCGCGATGGTCGCTCGCTACACCACCCGAGCCAAGGACGCCGAGCACCGGCCGGTCGTCGATCGGATCATCGAAGCCGCCGATACGGCCCGGGCACGCGCCCTGGCCCTGGCCGACGCCGACGCCGACGCCTTCACCGCCGTCGGCGCCGCCTACAAACTGCCCAAGGACACCGACGACGAGGCGACGGCGCGGTCGGCGGCGATCCACGCAGCGTTGCTGGAGGCCGCCCGAGTACCCGCCGCGGTGATCGACGAAGCCGACCGGATCCTGGGCCTGGCTACCGAACTGCTGCCGATCGGTAATCCGAATGTAGTCACCGATATCGGCGCCGCCGCCGCGGCCGCGCGGGCCGCAGCGGTCACCTCCCAACTGAATATCGAGATCAATGTCGTCTCGCTCCCGGACGAGCATGCCGCGGCTTTCGCCGAGGTGCTGGCGGGTATCGAAGAAATCAACGCCCGGGCCGATTCGCTGCACCAGGAGGTGCTTCGTGCGGTCCGCGGTGGATGATTCACGTGCACATATCAGCACGCGCGAATTAACCAGGTTTATGCCGAAATGGGATTATTCGAGATCGAGTGGACAACGGAGCACGCGTAGAATGGGCCTCGTTCCTGAAATTCACACTGCTCCACCGCTCCACCCAGGCTCGATCAGCTAGACCGGCCGGCGGGGCACCGGCGGCCGGGGAACTGTTTGCCCCAGCTCGACGAGTGCAGGAGGTAACGGTGAGGATCGGGTACACATCGGCGCCGCTCGCGGCGGAAGCCCCGGATTCGGGTATCGATGTCATCACCGAACACGGAGTCGTATCCAATATCGCCGACTGTTCGGCGGATCCAGGAGTGTTGACGCTCGGCCAGGCCCGGCGCGCACACGATATCCATCGACTCTGTTCTTCCGAATGTCTGGTCCTGAGACGGGCCGGCCTCACCTTGGCCATCGCTTCGGCCACCCCGGATCTACCCGCGTTCGGCATTTCGCCCGGGCGATCCGCGCACTACGGCGATTGATTCCCGCGCGGCGGGTGGAAGTCCCCGCCTCGTCGCGCTTCTTTCCGGCGCCGGGTATTCCGGCGCGCTTCCGATAGCAGTACTGCTCTCGCACCGAATGGTTGTCTATCAGCTCCACCCATTGGCCGGGTGGCGATTGCGTTATGCCGCAGGGCCACTAATCGAGGAGGACGAGTTGAGCACCATATTCACGAATGCGGATTCCGAATCGGATACCCCGGCGCGAAAACCGCGGCGCGCAGGTTTCGGAGGAAACGGTCGTAACCACCCGCTGAACATCGTGCTGGTCGCCCCGCCGTATTTCGATGTCCCCCCGGCCGGTTACGGCGGTGTCGAGGCCGTGGTGGCCGAGCTCGCCGACACGCTGGTCGCACGCGGACACCGGGTGACACTGCTCGGCGCCGGAAAACCCGGTACGGAGGCCGAATTCGTCCCGGTCTGGGAGAACATCCAGGCCGACCGACTGGGCGACCCCTTCCCCGAAGTGGTCAACGCGCTCAAGGTGCGGCGCGTAGTCGAGAAGCTCGCCCGCTCCAGGCATATCGACATCATCCACGACCACACTTTCGCCGGCCCACTGAACGCCCCCGCCTACGAAGCGCTGGGCATTCCCACCGCGGTCACCGTGCACGGGCCGGTCGACAACGATATGTGGGAGTACTACGGCGCCCTCGACGAACACACCCGGCTCGTCGCGATCAGCGACCGGCAGCGCGAACTGGCACCGAGTTTCAATTGGATCGGCCGCGTACACAATGCATTGCGGCCCAGCGAATGGCCCTTCCGCACCGAGAAGCAGGACTACGCGCTGTTCCTCGGCCGCTACGCCTCCTACAAGGGCCCCCAGCTCGCGTTGCGCGCCGCACACGAGGCGGGGATAAAGCTGATCCTGGCCGGAAAATGCAACGAGCCGCCGGAGAAGGCGTTCTTCGCGCAGGAGATCGAACCCCTGCTCACCGATACCGACCATGTCTTCGGGGAAGCCGACGCGGTCGCCAAACGGGAACTGCTCGCCGGCGCGCGTTGCCTGTTGTTCCCGATCCGGTGGGAGGAGCCGTTCGGCATCGTCATGATCGAGGCCATGGCCTGCGGGACCCCGGTGGTGGCGTTGCGCGGCGGCGCGGTCGACGAGGTGATCGAACACGGCGTCACCGGTTTCATCTGCGATCACCCCGACGAACTCCCGGCCGCCATCGCCCGGGCCGGTGAACTCGATCCGCACGCCTGCCGGCGCCGCGTCGAAGATTATTTCGGCGTGGATCAGCTGGGTGCCGGGTACGAAGCCGCCTACTACCGCATACTCGATGCGTGGGACGAATCCCATCACAGTGGGCAGCCATTGACCGCCGTCGGTACGCGCCGCAGTTCGGTACCCGAGATACGCGCCGACGCCGGCACGACACCGGTATGGAGTAGGGCATGAACGCACCGCCGAGAATTCTCAACTCCGGCCAGCCCGCCGCCATCAACGGCGGCGGGGGGACGGTGACCCTGGTCGAGGCGAGCACCTTCTGCCTGTCCGACCCCCTCGGCGATATCCATTCCGGCACTTCGCAAGGCCTTTTCTACCGGGATTCCCGGCTGATCTCACGGTGGGAACTGCGCCTGGACGGCCAACCGGCCGAACACCTCACCGTGCTCACCCCGGAGGCCTTCAAGGGCCGGTTCATCCTGCGCAAACCCCCACGCGCCGGAGTCGCCGACAGCACCGTGCTCGTGGTGCGTCGGCGGCTCATCGGCAACGGGCTCAAGGAAACCGTCACCGTGCACAACCTCGGACACGAGGACACGGGGATGACCATCACGATATTCGTCGACTCCGATTTCGCGGATCTGTTCGCGGTCAAGGAGGGTCGCAACCACGGTGGCGGCGCCGAGCACAATGCCGTCGACGGCGACCTGCACCTGACCGACCGCAACGAACCCGGGCGTGGCCTGACCATCAGCGCCACGGCCGGTGCGGTCATGCTGCCCGGTACCATCACCTGGCAGGTGGTGGTACCGGCCCGCGGCCGCTGGGACACCGAGATCCTGGCCCAGCCCGTCGTCTCGCACCGCCGGGTGCAGATGGCCTTCGGCGACGACGAGGACAGCCCGATCAGCCGGCTGAAGGCGTGGCGGGCCACCGCCACCGACCTCACCGCGACCGATCCGGCACTGTCGGAGGTGCTGCAGCGTACCGAGAGCGATCTCGGCGCACTGCGCATCGACGGCAGTACCGACGGCGCACCGGCCTATGTGGCCGCCGGGGCGCCCTGGTTCATGGCCCTGTTCGGGCGGGACAGCCTGCTGACCTCCTGGATGGCGCTACCGCTGGACTCTGCGCTCGCGGTGGGCACCCTGCGCCGCCTGGCCGATCTGCAGGGCACCAAGGTCAACCCGATCACCGAGGAGGAACCGGGTCGCATCATGCACGAGATGCGGCACGGACCGGCCAGCAATCAGGTCCTGGGTGGAACCGTCTACTACGGTTCGGTGGACGCGACCCCGCTGTTCGTGATGCTGCTGGCCGAATGCTGGCGCTGGGGCGCGAGCGACCAGGTGATCCGCGAACTGCTCCCGGCCGCCGACGCGGCGCTGGCCTGGGTCGACGAATACGGCGACGCCGACGGCGACGGTTTCGTCGAGTACCGCCGGAAAACCGATCGCGGCCTGAGCAACCAGGGCTGGAAGGACAGCTTCGATGCGATCAACGACGCATCGGGCCATCTGGCCGAACCGTCCATCGCGTTGTGCGAGGTCCAGGGCTATGTGTACGCGGCCCGGCTGGCCCGCGCTCAGCTCGCCGACCATTTCGGCGATACCGGTGCCGCCGCGCGCCTGCGGGCACAGGCCGAGAACCTCAAGGACCGGTTCGACGAGGCCTTCTGGGTCGCCAAGAACGGCTGGTATGCCGTCGCCCTGGACGGGCAGAAGAACCAGGTCGACGCGCTGACCAGCAACGCCGCCCAATGCCTGTGGACCGGCATCGTCTCCGACGAGCGCGCCACCGAACTCATCGAGCGGCTGGCCGATGTGAGCATGGACAGCGGGTTCGGCCTGCGCACGCTGGCCACCGGTATGGGCGCCTTCAACCCCATGAGCTACCACAACGGCTCGATCTGGCCGCACGACACCGCGATCGCGGTGGCCGGACTGCTCCGCTACCGGCATATTTCCGGGGCCTCGGAGCTGGCCGAACGGCTCACCACCGGACTGCTCGACGCCGCCATCGACTTCGGTGGCAGGCTACCGGAGCTGTTCTGCGGTTTCGCGCGCACCGAGTTCCGATCGCCGGTGCCCTACCCCACCTCGTGCTCCCCGCAGGCCTGGGCGAGCGCGGCGCCGCTGCTGCTGGTCCGTTCCTTCCTCGGGCTCTCGCCGTGTGCACCGCATCGTGTCCTGCGGGTGACCCCGCAGTTGCCGCGGGAATGGGGCAAAGTCGGCCTGACGGACCTGCGATTGGGATCTGCCACGGTCAGCATCCATGCGGAAGGGTCGACCATGCACGTCCACGGGCTGCCCGACGACTGGAAACTTGTCACCGAATAGCAATCACGCGGTGTGTCAACGTCGCGAACGGGTGCCGGGACGATATCTTGGGTGGTTGAGTTGATCATGGCCCCTTAGGATGGACGTCTGTCCACCAGTCGTCCGTAAGGGGTGGCACCATGAATATCGTTGCCCGGCACCTATTTCTAGCGATCGCGGTCGCACTCTCGCTGGCCGTCGCCCCCGCCGGGGCGCACGCCATGACGATCGATCGACCCGGCGCCGCATCAGTGGCCTCGGTGACCCCGTCCGACGGTGCCGTCGTCGGAATCGCTCATCCGGTTACCGTCCGGTTCGCCACCGCCGTCACCGATCGGGCCCGCGCCGAGAAGTCGCTGTCGGTCACCGCCGGCGATGCGCTGCCCGGTTCCTACACCTGGCGCGGTGACCGGGAACTGACCTGGACACCCAGTGGATATCTCCCGGCGAATACGACGCTCACCGTGAACTTCGGTGACCGCCGTACGCAGTTCGACACCAACGGCGGCGTGATCGCCGACGCGAACCTGTCGGCCCACACCTTCACTGTCAGCATGGGCGGCGTGGTGGTGCGGACGATGCCCGCTTCCATGGGCAAGCCCGGCTACGAGACCCCCACCGGCACCTATCCGATCCTGGAGAAGTTCCGCAACATCATCTTCGACTCCCGCACCATCGGTATCCCGCTGGATTCCCCGGAGGGATACCTGATCGACGGCGAATGGGCCGAACGACTCACCTGGGGCGGCGTGTTCGTCCATTCCGCACCCTGGTCGGTCGGCCAGCAGGGCAATTCCAACGTCAGCCACGGCTGTATCAATCTGGCTCCCGGCGACGCCTCCTGGTACTACGAGAACGTGGGTGTCGGCGATCCGGTGAACATCCACTGGTGAAACAGGGCGTCGGGCGCGGCTACCGCGCCCGACGGTGCCCCCCGGGCTGCGATCCGGTCGCCGATCCACTAGAACAATGGAGAGCGATCACGTGTCGTGAACCGATGAAGGGGGCCGCGCCATGGATCGACCGCCTCCGGGTCCTGCCGACAGGGAGCCGCTTCCCGGGGACCCCGCCGGCCCGGCCTGGAATCGGGACTCGCGAACTCCCCCGGCTACCGGGGACCCGGCTTCCCGGCAGCCGGATCTGTATCGGCCGCACTACGGTGCCTCCCCGGCGCCCGACGATGCGATGCCGACCGAACCCATACCGGTGCTGCGCCTGCCCGGGTGGGACAGTGGCAACGCCACCTACGAGGGCTCATGGTCGGATTGGGTCGCGCGGACGAGCGGCGAGGACGCCGACACCCGCCCCGACGAAGAGCCGGACCCGGATACGGATCCGGAACCCGGTTCCGACCCGGCCGAGACCGGTGGCGCCGCCGGGCACGACCCCGCCGCGACGGCCGAGCCGAGCCCACCGGCGAGTGCGCGGGAACGCCTGCGCCGGCGGCTGACCCCACCCGAGGCCTCCACTCCGGAACCGGCCCGCGCCGCCGCCGCGCCGAGCCGCCGGCGCGCGGCACCGGCGTTGCTCGGGGTGGCCGGTGTCGCGGCCCTCGGCGCGGCCGCGTACGTGCAGTTCGCGGTCGTGGGCGGCGAGGAAACACGTTCGCCCGCCGCGACCGCACCCAGCGCCACCGTGCCCGCCGTGGCCGGTGCCGATCCGCACTGTGCGGCGGAGCGGATCGGCAACACCGTGCAGGGCAACGGCGCGGGCGGCACCGACTCCGGGCCGGAAGCGATCTTCGGGTTCCAGCACGCCTACTACGTCGCCCGGTCCGGGGAACAGGCCCGTGCCCTGGTCGCGGCGGACGCCGCCGTGCCCCCGGCGGCCGATATCCAACGCGGTATCGACGGCATTCCGGCCGGAACCACCCACTGTGTGCGGATCACCCCCGGAGCGTTCGTCGGCCAGTACACGGTCGCCGTCACCGAGTACCGACCCGGTTCGGCACCGCTGGGATACAACCCGCAACTGGTCACGACGATGCGAATCGGTGATCGGACCTTGATCACCGGTATCGGCCCCATGCCCTGAGCGGCACGATTCGGCGCGAATCCGCCGACGAGGTGGTCCGGGGAGATCGCGAGGAGCAGACTCGGGAGATGGACGCCATCGGTACGGCTCGGGTGCCCGACCATCCGACAGTGCAGGCCGCTCTCTCGCTCGCCCGGCGGGCCCCCTCGGTACACAACACCCAGCCGTGGCGCTGGGTTTTCGACGGTCACCGGTTACAACTGCACCGGGACACCAGCAGACAGCTGTTCTCGGCCGATCCGCAGGGCCGACAGCTGATCATCAGCTGCGGAGCCATGCTGGACCATGTGCGGACCGCCTTCGCGGCCGCGGGCTGGGACACCGAAGTGACCCGGCTGCCGGATACCGCTGCCGACCATCTCGCGACGGTCGCCTTCACTCCGGCCCCCGAGATACCCGATTCGGTCCGGGCCCTGGCGGCCGCTGTCGAACGGCGCTACACCGATCGGCTGCCGATGCTGCCGCCACACGACTGGCAACGCGTCGCGCCCGGACTGCACATCACGGCCGCCGAGCGCGGCGGCACCCTCGAGGTACTGAACGATTCCGCCCGGCTGCGCCTGGCCGCCGCGTCGGCCCAGTCGGCGGCCCTGCGCGAATACGATCCGCAGTACTTGAACGAACTGCACTGGTGGGCCGGGAACGACTCCCCCGCCGACGGCGTGCCGATTTCCGCACTGGTCTCGGCCGCCGAACTGGCGCAGGTCGGCGTCGGGCGCGCCTTCCCCGCCGCACCGCCGTCGCTGCGGCGCGGGGAACTGACCGACTCCTCACGCCTGCTGGTGATCGGTTCTGCCGCCGACAGCCCCCTGGACTGGCTGCGGGCCGGTGAAGCGCTGTCGGCTGTACTGCTGGAATGTACGGCCGCCGGGCTCGCCACCTGCCCCCTGAGCCATATCACCGAAGTCCCGGTGAGCCGGCGCACCATCGCGAACCTGCTACGTGAGCCCGCGGCTCCGCAGGTGGTGGTCCGGGTGGGCACCGCCCCCACCTCCGCGGCGCAACCGCCCACCCCGCGACGCGCCGTCGGCGATTTCCTGGAGTTGCACCGGGCCGCCTGACCCGGCCGCGCCCCGACAGCGCGGGAAACACTCCGGATCGATCCGGAGCGGGATACTGTGCCGGCATGACTGCCGCGATCGATATCTCCGGTCTGCAGAAGGCATTCGGCCGCACCCGCGCACTCGACGGGCTCGATCTGCAGGTGGCCGCCGGCGAAGTACACGGATTCCTGGGTCCCAACGGCGCCGGTAAATCCACCACCATCCGGATCCTGCTCGGACTGTTGCGGTCCGACGGGGGTACGGTCCGGCTGCTCGACGGCGACCCCTGGTCCGGCGCCGCGCAGCTGCACCGACGGCTGGCCTATGTTCCCGGGGATGTGAACCTGTGGCCGAATCTCACCGGCGGTGAGGTGATCGATCTGCTCGGACGACTACGGGGTGGGCTCGACGAGAACCGGCGCCGGGATCTGCTGGAACGGTTCGATCTGGATCCCACGAAGAAGGGCCGCACCTACTCGAAGGGCAATCGGCAGAAGGTCGCCCTGGTCGCGGCGCTGGCCTCCGATGTCGAACTCCTGCTGCTGGACGAACCCACCTCCGGGCTGGATCCGTTGATGGAGGCGGTTTTCCAGGAATACGTGGAGGAGATTCGCCGGGCCGGACGTACGGTGCTGCTGTCCAGTCATATCCTGGCGCAGGTCGAGGCACTGTGTGACCGGGTCACCATCATCCGGCAGGGGCGGGCCGTCGAATCCGGTTCGCTGGCCGACCTGCGTCATCTCACCCGGACCTCGATCGAAGCCGAAACTCAGCGCCCGGTCACCGGATTCGGGGAGATGCACGGGGTACACGATCTGGTGGCCGACGGCACCCGCATCCGGTTCCAGGTCGACACGGTCGAACTCGGCGCGGCCATGGAACGGCTCACCTCCTTCGGTATTCGCACTCTCACCAGTCAGCCGCCGACTCTGGAGGAACTGTTCCTCCGGCACTACGGTGACGAACTCGCGGCCGCGGGAGTGCCGGAATCATGACCGCCCGGCGCACAGTTCGGACCCCGGGCACTCGCAGCGGCACCGGTGTCCTCACCCGATTCGCGCTGCGGCGCGAACGTTTCCCGCTGGTCGCCTGGATCGTGGGTGGCACCCTTATCTACTGGTCACAGGCCGTCGCACTGGACGCGGCCTACCCGGATCAGGCCGACCTGGACGCGCTCGCCCGAAGTATGTCGGGTAATGCCGCCATGATCGCCATGGCCGGACCGCCTCGGGTCCTGGACACGGTGGCAGGCCAGGTCGCGTTCCAGTCCAGTGCGTTCGGCATGGTGGTGGCCGGACTGATGAGCATGTTCCTCATCGGCCGGCACACCCGCGCGAACGAGGAGTCGGGGCGCGACGAGCTCATCCGGTCCGGCGTGGTGGGCCGCTACGCACCGGCGACCGCGGCGGCACTGGTCACGGTGGGCGCGAATATCGTGCTCGGGGCCGCCATCGCTGTCAGCCTGATCGGCTACGGGCTCCCGGTGGCCGGATCGGTGGCGCTGGGTCTGGGAGCAACCTGCGCCGGCTGGGTGTTCGGGTCGATCGCCCTGCTCGCAGCGCAGGTCGGCGCCACCACGCGCGCTTGTTACGCGGTCACCGGCACCGCCCTGGCCGTCTCCTATCTGCTGCGCGCCGTGGGCGATGTCGGCAACGGGGTGCTCTCCTGGTTCTCACCGCTGGGCTGGGGACAGGCGATGCGCCCCTACGACGGTGAGATCTGGTGGCCCGCGGCACTGTCGGTGATGGCTGCGGCGGCGATCGGATTCGCCGCGGCGTGGGTGCTGGACCGACGGGATCTCGGCGCGGGGCTGATCCCGCCACGACCGGGTCCGGCACGGGCCCCGGCGTCCCTGCACGGCACCTTCGGGCTGGCCTGGCGGCTGCAGCGCGGCCTGCTGTACGGCTGGGCGATCGGGATGTTCCTCGGCGGTCTGTCGTTCGGCACCATCGGCAACGATGTCGACGATCTGCTCGGCGATATCGATCTGAACGAGGTGCTCGGCCAGAGCCTGGGCAGTATGACCGACGCGTTCTACGCCATGGCAGTGGTGATCCTGACGATCATCTCCGCCGCCTACACCATCTCGGCCGCGCTGCGCCTGCGCGCCGAGGAGTCCGCCGGGCACGCGGAACCGCTGCTGTCCACCGAACTGGGCCGGCTGCGCTGGATGGCCGGACATTCGGTGATCGTGCTGGCCGGTTCGGCGGCGGTGGTGGCCCTCAGCGGTTTCGGGATGGGAACCACCTACGGCCTCATGACCGGCGACATATCGCAGACCGTCACTCTGACCGGCGCCGCACTGACCTATCTTCCGGCGGTATGGGTGCTCGGCGGAATCACGCTGTTCCTGTTCGGATTCGCACCGCTGATCGACTCCGCGGCCTGGCTGGCGATGGTGTTCTGCGTGGTGGTGCTGATGTTCGGCGCGACCCTGAAATTTCCCGGATGGCTGATGAGCCTGTCGCCGTTCGACAATATCCCGCTGGTTCCGGCACAGGAGTTCGACACTGTACCGGTCCTGCTCACCCTCGCGGTCGCGCTGCTGCTCTGCGCAGCAGGCGGATACGGTTTCCGGCGGCGCGACCTGCGGACCGCCTAGATCGTGCGCTGGTGACCCGCACACGATCCGGCGGCTCCTCGGTGGGTCGACGTCCGTCCCCGACAGCGGCAGCCGGTGAAGGCTGTGGGCGATGCAGCGGTTCGGCACCGGAAAGCTGCGGACCGGACTACCGGATCCCGGGCAGGCTGATCGGAGGGCTCTTGGGAAAAGTGACCGGAAGAGCCGCCAGCGCCCGGTGGAACGGCCCCGGTCGCCACTGCAGTTCCGAAACCGGTACGGCCAGCTCCAGTTCGGGCAGGGCGTCCAGCAACTGATCGATCGCGTCCTGCACGATCAGCACCGCGACCGGACGGGCCGGGCAGGCGTGCGGACCGGTGCCGAAGGCAAGGTGTGACCGGTTGTCGGTCATATCGCCGGTCCGGATCGCCGGATCGTTGTTGCAGGCAGCCATGCTGATCATCACCGGCTGGTTCGCCGGCAGCCAGACATCGTCGATCAGGATCGGCTGCCGCGGATAGCTGATGCAGTAGTTGGCCATCGGCGGATCGTTGAACAACACCTCGTCCAGTGCGTCCCGGGTCGACAGACTGCCGTCCAGCACATTCGCCGCGAACCGCTCATCGGTGAGCATCAGCAGCAGGGTGTTCGCGATGAGATTCTGCTGCGGCTCGATTCCCGCCCCGTACAGCGTCACCAGCTGGTGCAGCATCTCCTCGTCGTCCAAGCGCACCGGATGTTCGACCAGCCGGCTGGTGACGTCGTCGCTCGGTTCGGCGCGTTTGATCCGGGTCAGTTCGAGCAGTGCTTCGGACAGCATCCGGTTGCCCGCCTCGGCGTCGACCGTATCGAACATGGCGGCCATACCCGTGGCCGCGCGCCGGCTGATCTCGGGTGAGCAGCCGAGCATCGCGTTCAGTGTGGAGAACACGATGGGCAGGGCGTATTGACTGACCACCTCGCAATGCCCGACCTCGCAGAACGAGTTGATCAGCGGTGCCGCAACCTCTTCGACAGTGGCGTGCAACCGGTGCAGATCGATCTTGCCGAGCGCCGCCGCAGCCGCGGAGCGGTACCGGATGTGGTCGCTGCCCGCACTGCGGATCGGGTTGGGCCGCCATTCCATCATCGGCCGGATCGGACAGTCCGCGGGGATGTTCCGTTCCCAGGAGCGTGGGTCGGCGGGAAAATGATCCGGATCGTGCAGGATCTGCAATGCCGCGTGGTACCCGATCACCAGGGTGGCCGGTACCCCCGGGGACAGCTCCACCGGGGCCAGTGAGCCGAAACGCTGCCGCATCTCCCGGTACATCCGGTGCGGATCGGCCGCGAATTCATCCGAGTAGAGGGAGACGCGCGGGCCGTCGAAGTCCCGGGGTGCCGCGGGTGATAGGGGCTGGCTGTCGATATTCAAGCGTCTGCTGGTTCCTGCGCGATGGGAATGGCGGCCGGAGATCCGGCCGCAGGGCTGAGCTCGCGACTCTACCCCGAACTCGGCAAACATTCCGCGCATCCGGCCCGCTCCGGTCGAACAGTCCCGCGGTTCAATGTCCGTTCATCCGGATCGGCGGGCATTCGGGAAAAGTGACCGGCAGCGAGACCAGCGCGCGATGGAAGGGGCCGGGGCGCCAGCGCAACTCGGCGGACGGTATCGCCAGTTCCATCTCCGGTATCGCGTCCAGCAGCTGATCGAGAGCGTCCTGTACAACCAGCAGCGCCACCGAACGGGCCGGGCAACTGTGCTGGCCCACACTGAATGCCAGATGCGACCGATTGTCGGTCAACCCGCCGGTTTTGATAGCGGGGTCGTTGTTGCACGCCGTCATGCTGATCAGCACCGGCTGGTTCGCCGGCAGCCAGATACCGTCGATCAGGATCGGCTGCCGCGGATAGCTGATGCAGTAATTGGCCAACGGCGGATCGCTGAACAGCACCTCGTCCAGTGCGTCCCGGGTCGACAGACTGCCGTCCAGCACATTCGCCGCGAACCGCTCATCGGTCAGCATGAGCAGCAGGGTGTTCGCGATCAGGTTCTGGGGCGGTTCGGTACCGGCGCCGTACAGCAGCGCCAGCTGCTGTCGCGTCTCCTCATCGCTCAACTGCACCGGATGCTGGACCAGCCGGGTGGTGATGTCGTCGCCGGGGTGAACGCGTTTGAGGCGAGCCAGTTCCAGCAGCGCGTCGGCCTGGGTGACGTTGCCCTCCGCCGCGCCGACCGTATCGAACATGGCGGCCAGACCGCGGGCCGCACGATGCCCGAGTTCGGGCGGGCAGCCCAGCATGGCGTTCAGGGTGGCGAAGATCAGGGGCGAGGCGTACTGACCGACCACATCGCAATAGCCGTCGGTACAGAACGAATTGATCAGCGTGACCGCGAGCCGCTCGATTGTGGAATGCAGCTCGTGCATATCGATCTCGGCGATCGCCGAGACCGCGGCCGAGCGATAACGGATCCGGTCGTTGCCGACCGTGCGCAGCGGATTGGGCCGGTATTCCATCATGGGCAGTACCGGACAATCCCCCGGCACTCCGCGCTGCCAGGCTCGGGGGTCGGCGGGAAAGTGTTCTGGATCGTTGAGGATTCGCAGAGCCGTGTGATACCCGATCACCAGGGTGGCCGGTACCCCCGGTGCCAGTTCCACCGGGGCCAGTGATCCGAAACGCCGCCGCATCTCGCGATAGATCTTGTGCGGGTCGGCGGCGAACTCTTCCGAATACAGAGGTACGTAGGGACCTATGGGGTCCACCGGAGAGCCGTGGATCACCAGGCGTGGATCGGAAACGCGGGGCTGATCGTGTTGCGCTGTGGTCAAGACGTCACACTCCGAGGTTCGTATGAATCGGCGAATAGTGCGGTTTCGCAGACCTATCCGCCGACCCATACATCTCGCTCAGCGACGTCCGCGACGAGCCATCAGCATGAAGTTGTAGTAACCGGAACCTTTTACGCTACCGGGTTCAGCCCAGGTACACAGGCAATTCCTGGTGACCGTTGGAAACGAAGCTGACCACCGGCTTCAATTCGCTCACATCCACCGCCAGGCGCAGATCCGGGAAGCGCCGGAACAACGCGGGCAGGGCCAGTTCACCTTCCATCCGCGCCAGTGGTGCCCCGATGCAATGGTGCGCCCCGTGACCGAACGACAGATGATCCTTCACCGAACGGGTGATATCGAAGGTCCCCGCGGTATCACCGTGCACCTTCGGGTCCCGGCCGGCCGCGGCATAGGACGCGAGAATCGCCTCGCCCTTACCGATACGCAGACCCTCGATCTCGATGTCCTCCACGGCGAACCGCAGCGGCAGATGCGCGACCGGCGCCTCGTAGCGCAGCGTCTCCTCCACCACTTCCGACCAGCTCACCTCACCGGCCAGGGCGGCGGCGCGCTGCCGCGGGTTGGTCAGCAGCGCGACGATGGCCTGATCGAGCAGGTTGACCGTCGTCTCGTGACCGGCATTGATCACCAGCATCAGGGTTTCGACGATCTGCTTCTCGGTGAGCTGCGAACCGTCCTCGTCCCGGCTGGTGATCATCACACTGGTGATGTCGTCGCCGGGATTGTCACGCCGATAGGCGACCAGTTCGGTGACCAGGCCGTACATCTCGACGTAGTTGGCCTGAGCCCCCGCCTGATCGATCGTGGTGTCGAAATACCGGTCGACGCAGACCCGCAAACCGGCTTCCAGCGTTTCGGGAACCCCGAGCAGTTCGGTGATCACCTGGATCGGTACCGGATAGGCATAATGCTCGCGCAGATCGACGACCTGCCCGGCCGGCATCGCGGCTAGCTTGTCGAGCAGTTCGGCGACGAGAGCTTCCACCCGGGGGCGCAGGGTCGTGGTCCGCCGGTGGGTGAACGCCGGCGAGACGAGTTTGCGCAGCCGACGATGGTCGGCACCGTAGGCGGTGAACATGTTCTCCACCGCGATCCACGGCAGCAGTGGCCAATCCTCGGTGATCTCACCGTTCACGAACGCCGTCCAGTGCCGGCGCGGATCCTTGGACACCCGAGGATCGGCCAGCAGACTCTTCAGAACCGCCGCGTCGGTGATCGACCAGGCCGGCACGCTACCCGGCAGCTCGATCAGCGCTGCGGGCCCCTGGGCCCGCAGCCTCGCCGCTTCCCCCTGGGTATCCACACCGGCCATGTCCAGGACGATGGGTTCGCGTTCCAACGACTGACTCCTTATACGAGATGCAACGGTGGCGAGGGCGGGAATGTGACCGGCAACGCCGCCAGCGCCCGGTGGAAGGGACCGGGACGCCAGACGAGTTCTTCGGGCGCCACCGCCAACTCCAGTTCGGGAAGCGCGTCGAGCAGCAGGTCGATGGCCCCCTGGACCACCACGAAGGCCGGTGACTGCGCCGGGCAGGCATGCGGGCCGATACTCCAGGCCAGGTGGGACCGGTTACCTGTATGGTCGGCGCCCCGGATGGCCGGATCGTTGTTGCATGCGGACAGGCTGATCACCACCGGTTGATGGGCGGGGAGCCAGGTGTTGTCGACCAGAATCGGCTGCCGCGGGTAGGTGGTGCAGAAATTGGCCATCGGCGGGTCGTTGAACAACACCTCGTCCAACGCGTCGCGGGTGGACAGCGCGCCGCCGAGCATGTTCCCGCCGAACCGGTCGTCGGTCATCATCAGCAGCAGGGTGTTGTTGATCAGGTTCTGCTGTGGTTCCACCCCGGCGCCGTAGAAGCTGATCAGGTTGGACAGCAGCTCCTCGTCGTCGAGCTTCGCCGGATGGTGCACGAGCCGGGAGGTCACATCGTCGGCGGGATCGGAACGCTTCTGGAAGATGAGTTCCATCAGCGCTTCGCTGAGATGGTTCATCCCCCATTCGGCGTTGACCGTGTCGAACAGAGCGGCCATCCCGTTGGCGATCCGCTCACCCAGTTCGACCGAACAACCGACCATCCGGTTGAGCACTTCGAAGACGAGCGGGAACGCGTATTGCGTGACGAGATCGGCTGCACCGGTGCCGCAGAAGGAGTTGATCAGCGGGACGGCGGTCTTCTCGACTGTCTGGTGCAACTCGTGCAGATCGATCCGGTCGATCGCGTGCACATAGGCCTGGCGGTACCGCAGATGCAGATCGCCGCTGTTGCGCAGCGCGTTCGGGTACCACTCCATCATCGGCTTGATCGGCGAATCGGCCGGGATGCTCGTCTGCCAGGTCCGCGGATCGGCCGGGAACCGGTCGGGGTCGTTGAGGATCCGGACGGCCGCTTCGTAACCGATCACCAGAGTGGCGGGGACATTCGGCGCCAGATCGATGGGAACCAGCGATCCGTATCGGCTCCGCATCGCGGCGTAGGCCCGATGCGGATCACCGGCGAATTCTTCGGAGAAGAGGCTGAATCGGTCGCCGATTCCTCCGGTGGGGTCTCCGTGGACGACCGGGCAGCCGGCGAACGGAGGTTGTTGCTGTGGAACCGGAGAGAACTGCGCGGTCAAAGACGAGACTCCAATCGGTGGAACAGAAATTCGACGAGCGTGATCAGCGACTGCAGGCAGGTCCGCCGATCACGAGCGTCGAGCGCGATGAGCGGAGTGTCTTCGGTCAGATCCAGCGCTTCACGCACTTCCGACAGCGGGAAGCGGTTCGAGCCCTCGAACTCGTTCACCCCGACGGCGTAGGGCACACCGCGCTCCTCGAGCACAGCGAGTACCTCGTCGGCCTTCTCGATCCGCCGGGTGTCCACCAGGACCAGAGCGCCGAGGGCGCCCTTGGCCAATTCTTCCCACAGCGGAATGAACCGCTGCTGGCCCGGAGTACCGAAGAGGTACAGGGCCAGTTCGGGGTTGAGTGTGATACGGCCGAAATCCATGGCGACCGTGGTCTGCGTTTTCGATCCCAGGCCGCCCAGATCGTCGATCCCGACACTGGCCTCGGTGATTGTCTCCTCGGTACGCAGCGGCTTGATCTCGGAAATACTGCTCACGAAGGTGGTCTTGCCGACGCCGAAATTACCCGCAACCAGCAATTTCACCGATCGGGTCACCGTCTCCGGCACATAGTCGACCGCGCGGCCGTAGTCCGCGGGCCGATCAGGCCGGGAGAGCACGGAGCCCATTGAGTACCTCCTCGAGCAGGGCGATCTCCGGCATTATTTCCGCCGGGGTCGGGATATTCAGATGTCCGCTGTCCAGCAGATCGGACACCACGATGGTCACCACCGACGGCGGGAGGTCGAGATAGGCGGCGACCTCCGCGATCGACAGGGCACCGCGAGCACAGACATCGACCACCCGGCGTGCGTCCGGCGTGGAGCCCGGCGCCGGATCCCCGACGGCCACGACCAGGGTTACCAGGCCGAGCTCACGGGTCGGACGGGAGCGTCCGCCGGTCCGCACATACGCACGGACCAGATCTGGATCACGCCGCGACCGGCTCATTGCAGATCGCCGCCGTGTGCGCCTCTGCGAGGTTCGCTGCCGAGCTCGTGGCCCACCCGGCCGGCCAGCTCGTTCATCCGGTGGGCGATCAGGCCCACGTCGATATCGGTCATGGTCGCCACACCCAGGAGCGCGCCCTCGCCCGCCGCGGTGATCATGATCATGCCCTGGTCGTATTCGGTCATGTTCTGCCGCACGTCGTTTCCGTTGCTGCCACAGAACTCGCCGAGCGCCTTACCCAGCGACCGCAGCCCGGAGGCCGCGGCCGCGAACCGCTCGGCATCGTCTTTCGCGATACCCGCCGAATGGGCGATACGCAGCCCGTCCTCGGACAGCAGAACGGCGAATCGGACGCCGGGAACCTCGAGATCGTCCAGTAACCAGCCCAGTTTATTGGTGCTGTCGGATACCACTGTCCTCGGTGAACCCATCAGGATGTCATCCCTTCGGTGTGTTCGGTTGCGGCGGCACGGCCGCTCTTGGAGCCGCTCTGCCAGGCGGCGGCGATATCGGGGCGGGGCTGCCCCGCTTCGGTGCGGTCGTCCTGCCCGGACACGCGGTCGTTGATATCGGCGGGGACGGCCGCGGCCCGGCGTCGGCGCCGGGGCAGACCGCCGCTGGTGATGTCGTGGACTGTCGTACGCTGCTCGCTCTCGGTCTCGTCGGTCTCGCCTGCCGCCGGGGTCCGGTCGGCAGGGCGGGAGATCTCCGGCGTCACCGTCACCGCGGCATGCGCCCCGGTGCTCGTCGCCGAATGTGCTCCACCACCGGACGATACGGCGTTTCCGACCAAGGCGTTACCCGAGCTTCCCGATACCGACGAGGCCTGACCGCCGGGCACCGCCGCGAGTTCGCGTGCAGCCGGGGCACCGCCCGGCAGTGCGGCGTCGTTGTCCTGGTTGGTCTTCGGCGCGACCAGCAGTGCCTCCGGGATGTAGACCATGGCACGCATACCGCCGTAGGCGTTCGGGCCGTCGATGTAGACGGTGAAGCCGTAGCGGCGGGCGAGAGCGGCGATACCGGGGAAGCCGACCTTGGGGGCCGGGCCCAGCTGGTGGATATCGATCGAGCGTTCGTTGGCCAGGACCTGCCGGGCCTCTTCCATCTGCTCGGCGTTCATCCGCACACCGGCGTCGTCGACGATAACGGTGACGCCGTGATGGCCTTCCTGGAAGGTCACGTCCACGAAGGAGGTCGGCGGCGAGTAGCGCAGCGCGTTGTCGATGAGCGAGGCCAGGGTGTGCACCAGCGGTTCGACCGCACGACTGATGACGATGCGGTCCAGCTGGGAGGGGCGTACCCGCAGGTAGTCACGGACTCGGCCGGTCGCGCCGCCGACGACGTCGGTGAGCGACTGGGCGGGCCAGCGGCGGCCGGGCAGACCACCACAGACGATCACATAGGACTGCGCCTGGCGGATCATCTGCTGCACGGTGTGGTCGATCCGGATCAGCGTCTCGTATACGCGGTCGTCGCGGTGTTCACGCAGCGCGGAACTCACGACCTGGGAGACGTCGGCACCCAGGCTCACCACGGAGGTACCGAACGAGCGGACCGCGGCGCTGGTCGCCTCACGCGCAAGGGTTTCCGCTCGTTCGCGGCCGGCGTCGGCCTCGGTACGAACATTGCGTTCCGCGGCGGAGACGGAGGTACGGACCTGCTCCTCCATCTCCCGGGTAACGGCTTCGCGGGTCTCGGTCTGCACGGTACGCAGATCCTCGGAGACGCGGTCGATGATCCAGCGGAGGCACTGGGCGAAACGCGAATTCTCCAATCCCGGAGGGACTTCGGGCGTCACGCCGGTCTGGTCGAACCGGCGGGTGGATTCCGAGAGGGCGGGCAAGGTGCTGGCCGCGAGATGCTCGAGCGCGTCCTCGCGCACAGCTAGCTCCCGCTCGAGCACATCGAGTCGTTTCTGTTGTTCTCGCACAGCCCGAACGGCGTACCACGCCACGCCGAGCACCAATATGGGGGCGAGTATCCAGGGAAGCAGCACGGCGGTATTCAGATTCATCAGCTTTCTCGTCGTTGGCGGGGCTCGAGGTGCGCCACGAGGTGCCGTGGCAGGCCACGGCGCTTCGTCTCGCCTTCCTCGCGACGCCGACCGTGTTCGCCCCTGGCCGGATGAGGTCCGTGCCGGGCACCGCGGTAACGGTCGGTGACATATCCCTTAGTTACTTTCGCCTACCCGAAAGTAACTAAGGGACAAGTCATTCGGCCGATCGCTCACCATCGGAGCACAGCTCCGATGGCCCGGAACCCGACGACTCGCTCACAGTAGCAGCATTGTGGGGAACTCTCTCAATAACGGCCGATAATCGATTGTCACCTTTCCGTGATAGGGCCGCGACCTCGTCGAATGCGGAAAGGTATTGCGACGGTGAAGATCACGACCGCCGGACACCACCGGGACCGCTCGGGCGACCGCGGGTGCTCCAGGGCACACCACGACCGCATCCCCTATCACCAGCGACGGAACACGGAAAGCGGACCGAACGGTCGGCGATTGGCGGCGGGACCGGAAAATTGATATCAAGACAGATCCAATACTGCACCGGGCCGGTCGAATCGAAGCCGCGCGCCCAGCGAAATCCGCAATGCGGACACTCGAACGGGCATCGCGATGATCACCCCGGGAACGTGAAATAGCCGCATTCCAGTGAAAGCCCACCATTAGCGGGTGAAATACGACCGGCGCACCGGAAGGCCGGACCGGTCCGTACCGGATGCCCGCTTCCCGGCCTTCTGTCCGAACCAATTCGGGTACAGACCAGAACGCGACGGCGACCGATTCGGTCGCCGTCGCGCATTACCCGCGTGGGAGGCGGATAGCCGGGCTCAGACGGTGAACCCGAGTGCCCGCAGTTGTTCCCGGCCGTCCTCGGTGATCTTGTCCGGACCCCATGGCGGCATCCAGACCCAGTTGATCTTCAGATCGTCGACCAGGCCGCTGCGCACCAGGGCGTTCCGTGACTGATCCTCGATCACATCGGTGAGTGGGCAGGCGGCAGAGGTCAGCGTCATATCCAGGACCGCGGTGGTCTCCTCGACCCGCATTCCGTAGACCAGCCCCAGATCCACGACATTGATCCCGAGCTCGGGATCGACCACATCGCGCATCGCCTCTTCGAGATCCGCGAGCTGCGCCAGATCCTCGGCAGACAGTTCGGCTTCGGGCGCGGCCGCGCTCTCCGGGGTGGTGGCCTCGGCGGCAGGAGTATCGGTCATGCTGTTTCCCCGTTCCGTGATGGGTCGGTATCGGATGCGGCCGCGGCGAAATCGGCCGCGCCGTCGACTCGCAGCACAGCGTCCTTGAACGCCATCCAGCCCAGCAGTGCGCATTTCACCCGGGCCGGGTACTTCGCGACGCCGGCGAAGGCTATTCCGTCGCCGATGACGTCCTCGTCGCCCTCTACGGTGCCCCGGCTGCCGATCATCTCGTTGAACGAATCGACCACACCCAGCGCCTCGACGAGCGGCAGTCCGATCACCTGATCGGTGAGCACAGACACCGACGCCTGACTGATCGAGCATCCCTGGCCGTCGTAGGACACATCCTCGACGGCGCCGTCGGCGCCGAGCCGCACCCGCAGCGTCACCTCGTCACCGCAGGTGGGATTCACATGGTGCACTTCGGCACCGAACGGCTCCCGCAACCCGCGATTGTGCGGATGCTTGTAGTGATCCAGGATCACTTCCTGGTACATCTGCTCCATACGCATGTTCTAGGCAACCCCGAAGAAGCTCTGGGCCTTCCGCACCGCGGCGATCATCTTGTCCACTTCGTCCACCGTGTTGTACAGCGCGAACGAGGCGCGGGCGGTCGCGGCGACGCCGAAACGTCGGTGCAGCGGCCAGGCGCAGTGATGACCGACCCGGATGGCCACGCCTTCGTCGTCGAGGATCTGGCCCAGATCGTGGGCGTGGATACCCTCGGCCAGGAAAGCGACCGCGCCGCCGCGATCGACGTTCTCGGTCGGGCCGATGATCCGCACACCCGGTACCGCACCCAGCCCGGCGAGCGCGGCGTCGACGAGACTGTGCTCATGGGCGGCGATCGCGTCCATCCCGATCTCGTCCAGATAGCGGACCGCGGCACCCAGCCCGATGACCTGCGAAGTCATCGGCACCCCGGCCTCGAACCGCTGCGGTGGTGGGGCATAGGTGGTCTCCGCCATGGTCACCGTCTCGATCATGGAACCACCGGTGATGAAGGGCGGGGTCTCCGCGAGCAGCGCCCGTTTCCCGTAGAGCACACCGACTCCGGACGGCCCGAGCATCTTGTGCCCGGAGAACGCGGCGAAATCCACATCGAGCGCGTGGAGATCGACCGGCGCATGCGGTACCGACTGGCAGGCGTCGAGCACCACCAGCGCGCCGACCGCGCGGGCCCGGCGCACCAGTTCGGCCACCGGCGCCACCGCGCCGGTGACATTGGACTGATGGGTGAAGGCGACGACTTTGGTGGCCGGCGACAGTTCCAGCGAATCCAGATCGATCCGGCCGTCCTCGGTCACCCCGTACCAGCGCAGCGTGGCACCGGTGCGGCGGGCGAGTTCCTGCCACGGCACCAGATTCGCGTGATGCTCCAGCTCGGTGATCACGATCTCGTCGCCCGGGCCTACGTGGTACGGGAACCGATCGTCGGCGAAAGAGTAGGTCACCAGGTTCAGCGATTCGGTCGCGTTCTTGGTGAACACGATCTCGTCGGCCGCGGCGCCCACGAACGCGGCGATCTGCGCGCGCGCGTCCTCGTAGGCGTCGGTGGCCTCCTCCGACAGCTGGTGCGCGCCGCGATGCACCGCGGAATTGCTCGCGAGGAGGAATTCGCGTTCGGCGTCCAGCACCGCCAGCGGCCGCTGCGCGGTAGCCCCGGAATCCAGGTACACCAGCGGCTTCCCGTCCCGGACCGTACGGTTCAGGATCGGGAAGTCGGCCCGGATCCGGGCGACGTCGAAGGCGGGAAGGGTCGCGGTCATCTCAGGCTCCGGCTCCGGCGGGACTGGGGGCGGCAGTCGGCGAAGCCGACGGGGCGGGTGAGCTCTGGGTGAACTTCACGTAACCGTTGGCATCGAGTTCCTCGGCGAGCTCGGGGCCGCCCTCGGCGACGATGCGGCCGCCCACGAAGACGTGCACGAACTGCGGCTGGATGTAGCGCAGGATACGGGTGTAGTGGGTGATCAGCAGCACGCCGCCGTTCTCCCGCTCCCGGTAGCGATTCACGCCCTCGGAGACGATACGCAGCGCATCCACGTCGAGGCCGGAATCGGTTTCGTCGAGGATGGCGATCTTAGGCTTCAGCAGGCCCAACTGCAGGATCTCGTGGCGCTTCTTCTCGCCGCCGGAGAAACCCTCGTTCACACTGCGATCGGCGAAGGCGGCGTCGATATCGAGTTCGTTCATCGACTCCTTCACCTCCTTGACCCAGTGCCGCAGCTTCGGCGCCTCGCCGCGCACCGCGGTCGCCGCCGTGCGCAGGAAGTTCGACATCGAGACACCGGGAACCTCGACCGGGTATTGCATCGCCAGGAACAGTCCGGCCCGCGCCCGCTCGTCCACCGACATCTCCAGGACATTCTCACCGTCGAGGGTGATCGACCCCGAGGTGACGGTGTACTTGGGATGCCCGGCGATGGCATAGGACAGCGTCGACTTCCCGGAGCCGTTCGGGCCCATGATGGCGTGCGTCTCGCCGGATTTCACGGTGAGGTTCACACCGTTGAGGATTTTGACGGTGTCGCCGTCCGGGGTGGCGACCTCGGCGTGCAGGTCCTTGATTTCCAGGGTGGTCATAGGGTGTCGAATTCCTTCGGTGGCTGTGGGCTGGGTGGTCAGGCGCCGATCGCGGCGAGTTCGGCCTCGATGGCCGCCTCGAGCCGTTCGGCGATCTCACCGACGCCGATCTTCTGGATGATCTCGTGGAAGAAACCACGCACCACCAGGCGGCGGGCGGCGTCTTCCGGAATACCGCGGGCACGCAGATAGAACAGCTGCTCGTCGTCGAACCGGCCGGTCGCCGACGCGTGACCGGCACCGACGATCTCACCGGTCTCGATCTCCAGGTTCGGCACCGAATCGGCGCGCGCGCCGTCGGTGAGCACCAGGTTGCGGTTGATCTCGAACGTATCGGTGCCCTCGGCCGCGGCCCGGATCAGCACATCGCCGACCCAGACCGTGCGAGCATCACCCTTGGACGAATGGGGATCGCCCTGGAGCGCGCCCTTGTAGAGCACGTTCGATTTGCAGTGCGGCACCGCGTGATCGACCAGCAGGCGCTGTTCGAAATGCTGGCCGGCGTCGGCGAAGTAGAGACCGAGCAGTTCGGCATCACCGCCCGGGCCTGCGTACCGGACATTGCCGGTGAGCCGGACCAGATCACCGCCGAGGGTGACCGCGGTGTGCCGCAGCACCGCGTCACGCCCCACCAGGGCGTGGTGCGCAGTGGCGTGTACGACGTCGTCGGCCCAGTCCTGGACCGCGACCACGGTCAACTTGGCGCTGTCGCCGAGCACGAATTCGATGTTCTCGGCGTAGGTTCCGCTGCCGCGCTGGTCGATCACCACGGTGGCGACGGCGAATTCGGCCAGCCGCACCTGGAGATGACCGTAGGCGGTCTTCCCCTCGCCCGGACCGGTGATCCGCACGACGACGGGTTCGGCGACCTCGGTCTCCTTGCCGACCGAGAGGATCGTCGCCTGCTCGAAACCGGAGTACGCCTGCGCGGCGACCCGGTCCGACGGTGTGCCGCCCTGCCCGAGCCGGGAATCGTCGCGGCCCACCGTCTCCACGGTGACCCCGGCGACCTCCCCGACCTCGACCCCGGCCTGCCCGTCGGCGGTCGCGGTGCCGTTGTGCAGACCGCGCAGCCGGCGCAGCGGGGTGAACCGCCAGGCCTCGTCCTTGCCGGAGGGGATCTCGAAGGCGTTCACATCGAAGGAGGTGAACACCTCGCCCTTGTTGATCGCCGGCGTACGAGCCTCGGCGGCCTCGGAGAGATTCGAGGGACCACTGGCCGTGTCGATCGGTTTGCTCGCAAGCTCGCTCACTAGCCGACGGCTCCTTCCATCTGCAGTTCGATCAGGCGGTTGAGTTCCAGCGCGTACTCCATCGGGAGTTCCTTGGCGATGGGCTCGACGAAGCCGCGCACCACCATCGCCATCGCCTCGTCCTCGGTCATCCCGCGGCTCATGAGGTAGAACAGCTGGTCTTCCGACACCTTCGAGACCGTGGCCTCGTGGCCCATCGTCACGTCGTCCTCGCGGATATCGACGTAGGGGTAGGTATCGGAGCGGCTCACGGTGTCGACCAGCAGCGCATCGCATTTCACCGTCGATTTGGAGCCGTGCGCCCCCTTGTTGACCTGCACCAGGCCGCGATAGGAGGCCCGGCCGCCGCCGCGCGCCACCGATTTCGACACGATCGTCGACGAAGTGTGCGGAGCCAGGTGCACCATCTTGGCGCCGGTGTCCTGATGCTGTCCTTCACCGGCGAACGCGACCGAGAGCACCTCGCCCTTGGCGTGCTCACCGGTCATCCACACGGCCGGGTACTTCATGGTGACCTTGGAGCCGATATTGCCGTCGATCCATTCCATGGTCGCGCCGGCCTCGGCCTTGGCCCGCTTGGTGACCAGGTTGTAGACATTGTTCGACCAGTTCTGGATGGTCGTGTAGCGGCAGCGGCCGCCCTTCTTCACGATGATCTCGACGACCGCCGAATGCAGCGAATCGGATTTGTAGATCGGCGCGGTGCAACCCTCGACGTAGTGCACATAGGCACCCTCGTCGACGATGATCAGGGTGCGCTCGAACTGGCCCATGTTCTCGGTGTTGATCCGGAAGTAGGCCTGCAGCGGGATGTCCACGTGTACGCCCGGCGGCACGTAGATGAAGGAACCACCCGACCACACCGCGGTGTTCAGCGCCGAGAACTTGTTGTCCCCCGCCGGGATGACCGAACCGAAGTACTCCTGGAAGATCTCCGGATGCTCCTTCAGCGCGGTATCGGTGTCGAGGAAGATGACACCCTGCTGTTCCAGATCCTCACGGATCTGGTGGTAGACGACTTCGCTCTCGTACTGGGCGGCGACACCCGAGACCAGCCGCTGCTTCTCCGCCTCCGGGATGCCCAGCTTGTCGTAGGTGTTGCGGATGTCCTCGGGCAGGTCTTCCCAGCTCTCGGCCTGTTTCTCGGTCGAGCGCACGAAGTACTTGATGTTGTCGAAGTCGATACCGTCGAGGTTGGATCCCCAGTGCGGCATGGGCTTGCGATCGAAGATGCGCAGCGCCTTGAGCCGGTTCTCCAGCATCCAGAGCGGCTCGTCCTTCTTGGCCGAGATATCGCGGACGACCTCCTCGGACAGACCACGCTGCGCACTGGCTCCGGCCGCATCCGAGTCGGCCCATCCATAGCCGTATTTACCCAGTGAGGCGATCGCCTCCTCCTGGGTGAGCGGTGGCACCTGATCGGTGGTGGTCGTCATTCGGCGCTCCTTCCGGAGTCGTTCGGTGCGTCCGCTGCGGGCTGTGCAACGGTCGAGGGTGAAGCGTTGTTCGGTCGGTCGGCGGCCGTCGGCAGCACGGTCAGCGGTACATGGGTGGTGCAGGCGCAGTCGCCGTTGGCAATGGTGGCGAGCCGCTGGACATGCGTACCGAGGACCTCCCGGAATGCCTCGAGTTCGGCCTCGCACAGTTCCGGGAACTCTTCGGCCACATGAGCGACCGGGCAGTGGTGCTGGCAGATCTGCACGCCCGCGCCCACTCGGCGGGTGCTGGCGGCGAAACCGGCGTCCGAGAGCGCAGTGGCGATCTCCTCGGCCTTGTCCGCGGTGCCGGACTGCACGGTAGCGGCCCGGGATCCGGAGCCTCCGGCCGCGGGTTCCGGGCTGTGCGCCGGGAGTGGGTCGATCCCGTCGACCAGGGTGCGCGCGCGTTTGCGGGCGAACTCGGTGACAGCTTCCTCGCCCCCGATCTCACGGAGCTGGCGAATGGCGGCCCCGGCCAGATCGTCGTAGGCATGGCCGAGCATGCCGCGCCCGGCAGCGGTGAGTTGGTACTGCTTGGCGGGACGCCCGCGACCCTTCTGCTGCCAGGGCGCCGAACGCCCGGCGCGCGCCTGACCCGATTCGATGAGGGCATCCAGATGCCTGCGCACCCCCGCGGGAGCCAGGCCCAATGCGCTACCTATCGCGGTCGCGGTGATCGGCCCCTCCTCCAGCAGCAGCCGGACGATGGCGGCACGGGTATGTCCCTCACCGCCGGTCACGGGCACGCCGACAGACCCGGTTCCGGTGCGGTGACCAGCCCTTTCGTCCACGTTCGGCAAACCCATAGTTTTCACAACATCAGTGTGGCGGAATTCGTTCCCGAAATCTAATAAGGGTGCCCTGACCAGGAGGGGTACCACATGGCGCCGCATCCGGCGGAATTTCGCGAAATCGCCTGTTCGGACGAGAAACACCCGCTCGCGGCGCTCCCCGCGGATCGACGGAGTGATGTGCTTCACTGCGCCCGGGAGTTCACTCACCCCGCCGATCCGGCACCCGAAAATTTGCTGTCCGGATGCGCCTACCGTATCCCGGTACCGGCTGCCGGACGACACCGCCGGGCCCGGTCTTCCCGGGCTCGGCGTCGGTCACCGATCCGCGCGGCATCCGGCGCCGCGGCGCCGGACACGCGCCACGGTAGCTGGGAGATACCCGGCGCCGGATCGGACGGGCGCGACCGGGCGGGCGCACCGTCGTTCCGCCACCCGTCCCGGCGGTATGCTCCGGCCCGGAGACCGACAGCGCCGCCGGCGAACTAGTCTCGGTGACCGTGGCAGGACAGGCAGGCGCCCCGGGCGCAGTGGTGACGCGCGGACAGCGCGCACTCAACGGCCCGCGTGCGCTGAAACTGACGCGGCGCGCACTCGGACTGGATGTCCCGCCCGCGGACCACACCATCGCGATACTGCACAGCGACGAATCCGAGGTTCCGGGGCTCGATCGCCGCGAGCGGGCACAGCTGGACCGGATCCGGTTGATGGGTGCCACGGGCACCGTGCTCATGGCGATCAGCGCGCTCGGTATCGGTGCTCAGCCGGTACATCAGAATCCGACCTCGGGCATGCGTGTCCTCGGCATTTTCGCCCGTGCCCATACCGGGTCGCTGGCCATGTGCATGGTCGGCACCGTCACCGTAGTGCTGGCCTGGCTGCTGCTGGGCCGGTTCGCCGTCGGCGGGCTCGGCGGTTCGCCGCTGCACCGGCTGACCCGGCGTCAGTTCGACCGCACACTACTGCTCTGGGTCATTCCGCTGTGCGTGGCGCCGCCGATGTTCAGCAACGACGTCTACTCCTATCTGGCGCAGAGCGAGATCGCCGCCCGCGGTATCGACCCCTATCAGGAAGGTCCTGTCGCGGGACTGGGCATCGACAATGTGCTCACCAACAATGTCCCCAATATCTGGCGCGAGACACCGGCCCCCTACGGCCCGCTGTTCCTGTGGATAGGCCACGGCATCGCCGAACTCACCGGGGAGAACATCCTGGCCGGGGTCTGGGTGCACCGGCTGCTGGCCCTGGCGGGAGTGGCGCTCATCGTCTGGGCGTTGCCGCGTCTGTCCATCCGCTGCGGGGTGGCCCCGGTGAGCGCGCTGTGGCTGGGAGTGGCCAACCCCCTGGTGCTGTTCCATCTCATCGGCGGCGTACACAACGACGCCCTGATGCTCGGCTTGATGCTGGCCGGCCTGGAATTCATGTTGCGCGCGATCCACGGGATCCCCGGAAACGGCGGGCCACCGCCGCTGGACGGCCGCGGGTGGGCGCTGCTCATCGGCGGCGCGGTCGTGATCAGCCTGTCCTCGTCGGTCAAGGTCACCTCGATCATCGCGCTGGGATTCGCGGGCATGGCGCTGGCCCGCCGCTGGGGTCCGGGGCTGCGGCCGATACTGGCCGCCGCCGGGCTGCTCGGCCTGATCGCCATCGCGGTGACGGTGGTGATCAGCACCGCGAGCGGTCTCGGTTTCGGTTGGCTCTATACGTTGAACACCGCCAACGCGGTACGCAGCTGGATGTCGCTACCCACGGCGCTGGGAATCGTCACCGGATTCGGCGGAGTACTGCTCGGCCTGGGCGACCACACCACCGCGCTGCTGAGTATCACCCGGCCCATCGCCGCCGTGGTGGCGGGATTCATCACGGTGCGCATGCTGGTCGCCACCTGGACCGGTCGGCTGCATCCGGTCGGCGCGCTCGGCGTTTCACTCGGCGCGATCGTGTTGCTGTTCCCGGTGGTCCAGCCCTGGTATCTGCTGTGGGCCATCGTCCCGATGGCCGCCTGGGCCACCCGCCCGGCCTTCCGAGCGCCGGCGATCGGGATCTCCGCGGTGGTCAGCGTGATCCTGATGCCGCGCGGGGCCGACCTCGAGGTGTTCCAGATCGTGGGCTCGGCGGTGGCCACCGTCATCGTGTCGCTGCTGTTCATCGTGGTCACCCGGAATGCGCTGCCCTGGCGGGCGGAGCAGGGGGTGTCGGCCCCGTCACAGCCGACCGGGGCCTACGGTGGGACCTCGTGACCGCTTCCCGCGTAGCCGCCGTCGAGGTGGACCACATCGCCAAACGCTACGGCGAGACGATCGCGGTGGACGGTATCGGCTTCACCATCGAACCCGCGCAGGTGTTCGCCCTTCTCGGACCGAACGGCGCCGGTAAGACGACCACCGTGGAAATGTGTGAGGGCTTCGTCCGCCCTGATTCGGGGCAGGTGCGGGTACTCGGCCTCGATCCGATCACCGATTCCGAACAGTTGCGGCCTCGGATCGGGGTGATGCTGCAGGGCGGCGGCGCCTACCCCGGTGCGCGCGCCGGGGAGATGCTGGATCTGGTCGCCTCGTATTCGGCGAACCCGCTGGATCCCGGCTGGTTGCTCGGCGTACTCGGCCTGGCCGATCACCGCCGGACCCCGTACCGCCGGTTGTCCGGCGGTCAGCAACAGCGGCTGTCGCTGGCCTGCGCGCTGGTGGGCCGCCCGGAGATCGTCTTCCTGGACGAACCGACCGCGGGGATGGACGCGCAGGCACGGATCATGGTGTGGGAGTTGATCGATGCGCTGCGACGCGACGGGGTGAGCGTTCTGCTCACCACCCATCTCATGGACGAAGCGGAGGAACTGGCCGACCATCTCGTGATCGTCGATCACGGGCGAGTCGTCGCTTCGGGCACTCCGGCCGAGGTCACCGCGCACGGCGCGGCCGGCCAGTTGCGTTTCGCGGCGCCGCCCAAACTCGATCTCGAACTGTTGCAGCTGGCGCTGCCGGAAGGTTTCGCACCCAAGGAGACCAGCCCCGGCTCGTATCTGGTGGAGGGCGAGATCAATCCGCAGGTGCTGGCCACGGTGACCGCATGGTGTGCCCGGGTGAACGTGCTGGCCACCGATATCCGTATAGATCAGCGGCGGCTCGAGGATGTCTTCCTGGAATTGACCGGACGGGACCTGCGCGCATGATGCGGTCTCTCCGCCTTCGCTACGAGCTCCGCGGAGCGCATCCGTCTTCCGGAAAAGGCCCAACCACACACCAGCTCCCCGCCTTCACTACGAGCTCCGCGGAACGCATCCGTCTTCCGGAAAAAGGCCCAACCACACACCAGCCCCCCCGCCTTCACTACGGCCTCTGCGGGCTACATCCCACTATCGAAGGAGCCCGGTTCCGATGATGCGATCCCGCTGCCTTCCCTCCGGGCTCCGCGGACCGCATCCCACGAAGGAGTACGGTTCCGATGACCAAGCCTGATCGGACAGAAAACCGGTTCGCACCGGGGACCTTCGCCCCGGAACCGCGGCCCGCGCCGCGCCTGGCCATGTTGGCGGCGCAGACGCGGCTGGATCTGGTGCTACTGCTGCGCAACGGAGAGCAGCTGCTGCTCACCATGTTCATTCCGATCACCCTGCTGATCGGGCTGGCGCTGCTCCCGTTCGGTGACATGGGTCCGGACAAGATCGACAAGATCGTGCCGGCGGTGATGATGGTGGCGGTCATGTCGACCGCGTTCACCGGGCAGGCCATCGCCATCGGTTTCGACCGGCGTTACGGCGCCCTCAAACGACTCGGCGCCACACCGCTGCCGCGCTGGGGCATCGTCGCGGGTAAGAGCGGCGCGGTCCTGCTCGTGGTGATCCTGCAGGCGGTCCTGCTCGGGCTGATCGGTGTGGCACTGGGCTGGCGGCCGACCCCGCTGGGACTGCTGCTGGGCGCAGTCCTGATCGCGCTGGGCACCGCCACGTTCGCGGCGATGGGCCTGCTGCTGGGCGGCACGCTCAAGGCCGAGGTGGTGTTGGCGCTGGCCAATATCCTCTGGTTCGTCATGCTCGGTATCGCCAGTGTGGTCTTCGCCTCCGACGAACTTCCCGCCGCGGTGCACACCCTGGTGCGGCTGGTGCCCTCGGGTGCGCTGGCGGTCGCGCTGGAACACGCGCTGGCCGGCGGTGTCGACTGGCTGGGCGTCGCGGCGTTGATCGTCTGGGGTACCGCCGCGGGGCTGCTGGCGGCCCGCTGGTTCTGCTTCGAATAATCGACCACGACAAGTTGTAGTAGTCCGCCTGTGGGCCGCCGAAAGCCGCCCGCTACCATCGTGACGTGCTGTATCGCGCATTCCTGCGACTCGTCGACCGGCTGCCGCTGCCCTCGCGGCGCACCCAACTGCTGATCGCCCTGGCGGTGATCGCCTCTCAGGCCGGTATCGCCGTGACCGGGGCTGTCGTGCGGGTCACCGCCTCCGGTCTCGGCTGCCCCACCTGGCCGCAGTGTTTCCCCGGCAGTTTCACCCCGGTAGGTGTCTCCGAGGTGGCAGTGGTACACCAGGCGGTGGAATTCGGCAATCGCATGCTGACCTTCGCGGTGACACTGTGTGCCGCTCTCATCGTCCTGGCCGTGACCCGGGCCCGGCGTCGGCGCGAGGTACTCATCTACGCCTGGCTCATGCCGGGTGGCACCGTGCTGCAGGCGGTGCTCGGTGGGATCACCGTCCTGTCCGGGCTGCTGTGGTGGACAGTCGCGCTGCATCTGCTGGCATCGATGCTGATGGTGTGGCTGGCAGCGGTCATGTACGCGAAGGTCGCCGCGCCCGACGACGGTGTGGAGACCGTGCGGGCGCCCGAGCCGCTGCGCTGGCTGACCGCGCTGAGCGGGGTCGCGCTGGCCGGGGTTCTCATGGCGGGCACGCTGGTCACCGGTGCCGGTCCACATGCGGGTGACAAGAGCATCGACCGCCCGGTGGCCCGGCTCGAAGTGGAGATCGTGCCCCTGGTGCATCTGCATTCGCAGCTGCTGGTCGGCTATCTGGCCCTGCTCGTCGGCCTCGCTTTCGGTCTCTTCGCGACCGGCATCACCAAACCGGTGCGTGACCGCTTGTTCGTTCTGCTCGGGTTGGTTCTCGCCCAATCGATGGTCGGGATCGTCCAGTACTTCACCGATGTCCCGGCGGCGCTGGTCGCGATCCACGTGGGCGGCGCGGCCCTGTGCACCGCGGCGACCGCCGCGCTGTGGGCTTCGCTGCGAACGCGGGAACCATTGCCCGCGGACGTCACCGAAAGGCGGGCCCAGCCCGCCTGACACACCTCAGGTCCCGGCCGGGCCGTTCTGATAGCTCCGGGCGACCAGGGCCGAGGTCAGATACCAGAGCCCGGTGGGGACGGCCGGATCGAACCCGGTGAGCAGCCGCACCCTTTTGAGCCGGTAGTCGAGCGTATTGGTGTGCATATGCATGAGCCGGGCCGTGCGCTGGCGATTGAAATTGTTCGCGATGTGCTGGCGCAGTGTCTCCAGCAACTCGGGATGTTCGTCCAGCGGATCCAGGATGGAGCTGAGGTGTTCGCGCGCCGGCCCCGGCCGGGTGATCTGGAATTCCAGGGCCAGATCGGTGAACCGGTGCAGTCCCCCGCCGTCGGTGATGCGCTGCACGGTGTCGAGGAGTTCGTGGGCGCGGTCGGTGGCATCGGGGATCTCGGCGGTGGCCGCGGTGACCACGGTGCCGGTGACCGGGACCTGCGCCGCCTGCCCCAGGCGCGCGATCAGTTCGTCCAGCATCTCGTCCGGGAACCCGTCGGCCGGTAGCAATACCGTGCCCCCGTCGATGCTCAGCAGCGAGAGCGCCTTCTCGCCGCAGCTGCGGGCGAGTTCGGCCTGTACCCGGCGGAGCTTGCGGCGGGCGACGATCCGGCCGTCCACCTGCTGTGCGGATTCGTCCGGATGCGGCGGCAGGGCCAGCGCCAGTACCTGATAGGAGCCGGCGATCTCGATCCCGCATTCGCGGGCCATGGTGGCGGTGCTGTGCCCACCGAGCAGTGCCGAGGTCAGCGTATGTACCGCGGTGTGATGTTCGGCGACCACACCTCGGTATTCGCCGACGTACGCCAGCGCCACTTCCGAGGTGATCGTGTCGAGGATCTCCAGCATGCGGCGGGCGGTGGCGACCAGTGTCGCGGAATCCGACGGTCCCGCGGTGGACATGATGCGGTCGAACCCGAGTTTGAAACCCTCGTGGATGGCGTGGTTGATCGTGTCGATCGGGATACCCTCACGCGCCCATTCGGCGGCGGCCTCGCGGACCTGTTCGATCTTCTCCGGCAGCTCCCGGCCGTCGAGTCGGCTGAGGGTCAGTTCCAGGCAGAGCCTGGTCACCGCGGTCACATCCCCCTGGAGTGCGTCACCCGGCAGGGTTCCGCACGGTGCGACGTGTTCGACGAAATGCCCGACCATCTGACGCGACAGGGTCGACACATCCCGTAGGTGGTTCGAGATCGGACGGCCGGACACCGTGAGTCTGGAACGGGTCGGACTGCTGACCGTCATATCGGCTCCTTCTACCCCGGGGCTGACGCTCGAGGCACTAACGGTAGCGCGAAGTGGTTACTCGTCAGTAGTTTTTGCCCGGGAAACTGTTCGAGCTACCTGATGTCCGGTAACCCGCCTGTGAGCACCCACAGGTGTCATTTCTCGTTGCGAGCCTTCGGAAACCGAGTCTGACCAGCGACCCAGCCGGCCATCTTCGCCCAGTGCCCGGTACGCGGGGTGGTGCGGGAGACCAGTTCCCGCTCCCAGCCCTCAGCGGCGGTGAGTCCGTCGACCGCGTCGACCACGGCGCGCGCGGTGGCCTCGTCGGCGACCATCCGGTCCCCCAGGACCCCGTCGGACCCGACCAGCGTGACCCGGACTCCCCGGCGCCCGACCGGCTGCAGCACGGCTTCGGCCGAACCCCCGTGCGCGGCGACGAACTTGCGCACCGATTCGACGATCTCCTTCGGGGCATCGGCGGTGACGGTGGTGGTATCTGCGCTCATGCCGTGGAGTTTACCGGCGAGTAGGGAGGCCGCCGGGGCCCGGCCCGAACCGCCTGGTCACCCCCGCGGGCACGGGCCACCGACACATCGGCGGACCCCTGCGCACCGGACGGGCACACCAGTGTAGAACTAGGATCCATGCGCGCGATCCAGGTAGACCGGCACGGCGGTCCGGAAGTGCTGACCCTCGCCGAGGTTCCCGATCCGGAGCCCGGCCCCGATCAGCTACTGGTCGATATCGACGCCGTCGGTGTGAATTTCATCGACACCTATTTCCGCACCGGCACCTATCCGCGGCCGGTGCCCTACATTCCGGGCTCCGAGGGTACCGGAATTGTCGCCGAGATCGGTTCCGGGGTAACCGCATTCGCCGTCGGCGACCGGGTGGCATGGGCAGCCGGGCCGAACAGCTACGCCTCACGCGCGGTGATCGACGAGGCGGTCGCGGTGCGGGTGCCCGGCGAGATCGATCCGGCGGTGGCCGCCTCGGCACTACTGCAGGGGATGACGGCGCACTACCTGATCGAATCGGTCTACCGTCCCGAACCGGGCGAGACGATCCTGGTTCACGCCGGCGCGGGCGGGGTCGGACTGCTGCTCACCCAGCTGGCGGTCGCCCGGGATATCCGGGTGATCACCACGGTGTCCTCCGACGAGAAAGAAGACCTCTCGCGTACCGCCGGGGCCTGGGAGGTCCTGCGCTACGGGGACGATCTCGCCGAGCGGGTCCGTGCGCTGACCGGCGGCGAAGGCGTCGCGGCGGTCTACGACGGAGTGGGCGCCGCGACCTTCGACGCCAGCCTGGCCTCGCTGCGCGTCCGCGGCACGCTCGCGCTGTTCGGCGCGGCCAGCGGCCCGGTACCGCCGGTGGATCTGCAACGGCTCAATGCGGCGGGTTCGGTTTTCGTGACCCGGCCCAATATCGCCCACTACACCCGCGATCGCGCCGAACTGGACTGGCGGGCCGGCGATATCCTCGAAGCCGTCGCCGACGGCTCGCTCACCGTCCGGATCGGCGCGACCTACCCGCTGGCCGAAGCCGAGCGGGCGCACCGCGATCTGGAGAGCCGGCGGACCACCGGCTCGATAGTCCTGCTGCCCTGATCCGTTCGGCCGGGCGCGGAACTCAGTAGTCGCGCCCGGTCAGTCCCCGGTAGACGAATCGGGTCAGGCTTTCGACAGCTTCGTCGTCGGATATGCGCACCGCGCCCTCCTCGACCGCCGCGGAGATGGCCTGGACGAGACAGAACATCATCGCCAGGCTGGTATCGACCGTACCCGGCAGGGTGGCACCTTCGGCGACCAGACTGTCGAGGTGGTCGGCGATATCGATACGCTGGTCCGCGCCGAATTGTGCCATCTCCCGAGCGAATTCCTCGTTCACCAGCGCGGCCTGACCCATCGCCCGCATCACGACGGCGTTCTCGCGCGCGAAGTGCCAGAACCCGGCGATATGGAAACGCACGGCGTCGGGGTCGGCGAAATCCGGATTGTGCCCGGGCTGCCCGGCTTGTTCGTCACCGGCCGTTTCCAGGTCTGCCAGCAGTGCCCGAAGCAGTTCCTCCTTGCTCGCGAAGTGGTTGTAGAACGACCCCGCAGCCCGGCCCGCCGCCGCCGTGATGTCGGTGATCTTGGTGTTCAGATAGCCGCGCTCCGCGAAGACCTGCCGCGCGGCGGCCTTGAGCGCCTGCTCTGTTTCTTCCGCCCGTTCCCGACGGCTGGATCCCACCGACCTCACCTCCTTGACACGGCAACCTACCAACCTCAATACTGAATACAGATTCACTGAATCATAATTCATCCAATTTCGCGCTCGGGAGTTCCCATGACCTCTTCCGTTCTCATCGCCGGTGCCGGCCCGACCGGCCTCACCCTCGCCATCGATTTGGCCCGCCGGAATATCGCCGTGCGCATCATCGACAAGGCCACCGAGTTCTGCCCCGGCTCCCGCGGCGACGGCATCCAGCCCCGCTCCCTCGAGGTATTCGACGACCTGGGTGTGCTCGAGAAGATCCGCGCGGCGGGCCGGCCGGCGCCGATCATGCGGGCCTACTTCGACGGGCAGCCGGTCGGCGAACACCGGATGAGCGAGCCCGCCGAGCCGACTCCGACCGTCCCCTACCCCGATCCGTGGTTCCTCGGCCAGGCACAGACCGAAGCGATCCTGCGGGCCCGGCTGGCCGAATTCGGGGTCCGGGTCGAACTCGGCACCGAACTGCTGTCGTTTTCCCAGGACGAGTCCGGGGTCACCGCGCGGCTGTCGGGCGCGCATGGTTCCGAGACCGTACGGGTCGCCTATCTGGCCGGCGCCGACGGCGGCCGCAGTACGGTGCGCAAACAGACCGGTATCGGATTCGCGGGCACCACCGACGAATCGTTGCGCATGCTCCTCGGCGACGTGCGCGCCGACGCCCTCGATCACGAGTACGGCCACTGGTTCGCCGCGGCCACCGACCCGACCCGGGGTATCGCGCTGTCACCGCTGCCCGGTGGGCGCCACTTCCAGTTCGCCGCGCCGTTCACCGGTGCCACCGAACCCACCCTCGCGACACTCCAGGCCGCCGTGGAGCACTGGTCGCGACGCACCGATATCACCCTGACCGACCTGACCTGGGCGACGGTGTGGCGGCCCAATATCCGGCTGGCAGAGCGGTTCCGGTCCGGGCGGGTGCTGCTCGCCGGTGACGCCGCGCACGTCCACCCGCCGACCGGCGGACAGGGAATGAACACCGGGATCCAGGATGCCTACAACCTGGGCTGGAAACTCGCGGCCGCGCTCGACGGGGACGAACGCCCGCTGTCGACCTACGAGCCGGAACGCCGCGCCGTGGCGGCCCGCGTACTCGGTATCAGTTCGGAACTGCTGGACAAACTGGTCGACGGCGCCGAGGACGCCATGGCGCGCGGCGAGGAGACCCGCCAGCTCGACATCAGCTACCGCGATCCGGCCGATCCCCGGCCCGTCGCGCCCGGCGACCGTGCTCCCGACGCGCCGCTGAAGGACTCCGACGGACGGTCACTGCGGCTCTTCGACCTCTTCCGCGGTCCGCACGCGACCCTGCTGTGCTTCGGCGCCACGGCCGAACTGCCCAGGCTGCCGGAGACCCGGAGCTGGGCGGTGGTCGAGGCGGGCGGCACCGGCGCGGACGACGCGGTGATAGATGTGGAAGGCCATGCCCGCACGGCATACGGTGCCGTGGCGGGAACGCGGATCCTGGTTCGGCCCGACGGCTATATCGGGCAGATCGACTGATCGCCGCGGTGTATCCGGCCGTAGCGGGTGTGCCCGCCCGGTTCCGGGGCGGGCACACCCGGGAGATCAGCCGAAGAAGACGTCGCCGAGCGTCGTCCAGCCGAGCACCGAATCGACGGCCAGACCGCAGAACACCACCGCGAGGTAGTTGTTGGACTGCAGGAACAGCCGCAGCGGTTTGACCGATTCACCGCGCCGCACCCCGGCGTAGAGCTGATGGGCCATCAGCAGGAACCAGGCACCGGCGACCACCGCGACGGCCGTGTAGATCACCCCGGTGGCCGGTACCAGTGCCAGAGTGGTGAGCACGGTCAGCCAGGTGTAGATGACGATCTGCTTGGTGACAGCCTGTTCGGTGGCCACTACCGGCAGCATCGGCACCCCGGCCGCCCGGTAGTCCTCCTTGTAGCGCATGGCCAGCGCCCAGGTATGCGGCGGCGTCCAGAAGAAGATCACCCCGAACAGCGCCAGAGCGGGCCAGCCGATGGTGCCGGTGACCGCCGACCAGCCGACGAGGGCGGGCATACAACCGGCAGCGCCGCCCCACACCACGTTCTGCGAGGTACGCCGTTTGAGGCCGAGGGTGTATACGAAGACGTAGAACAGGATGGTCGCGACGACCAGTACACCGCTGAGCAGATTGGCCTGCCACCACAGCCAGGCGAACGAGCCGATACCGAGTACGACACCGAACACGAAGGCGTGCGAGGTCGGTACCGCGTCCCGGGCCAGCGGGCGTTTGGCCGTCCGCTTCATCACCTTGTCGATATCGGCGTCGGCCACACAGTTGAGGGTGTTGGCACTGGCCGCGCCCATCCAGCCGCCGAACAGGGTGGCCAGGATCAGCCGGATATCGACCTGCCCCCGGTCGGCCAGCAGCATGGTGGGGATGGTGGCCACCAGCAGGAGTTCGATGACACGTGGTTTGGTGAGCGCGATGTACGCGAGCGGGCGCCGGGCGATCCGGGCGAGCTTCTCACTACCGAGGACACGGTCCGCGGGTGCCGGGGCGGAATCGTGGGCGCCGCCGACCCCCGTGTCATGACCGATCCGCACTGTCTCTCCTCGCACGCTGTGCTTCGCATCCGGTTTGGGAAGGAGCAGCGCGCGGCTGCGACGCGGCTACTACTACGCACGATGGTAGACCCACGTCCGGTATGCGCCGCCGGTCGCCCCTGCGCGCTCACCCGGGTGACCGATCGCCCGGCGCGCCGGGGTCGGCCGGGCACCGGCGCCATCCGGGCGATGACCGGCTCGCGGGACTAGCCGGGGGGCCTGCACGGGGGCGGCCGGGCGCAATTAGGGTATGGGGTGTATGCGGCGCCACAGTCACCGCGCCGCACCGGTTCGCCGCCCTGCCCGCCCCCAATTTCGACGCCTCGAAATGTCAGGAGAAACACGGTCGTGTCAGTGACAGACGACATCCGCGCCCTCACCCAGCCGAACCTTCCGGACGACTGGACGGATCTGGACACCAAAGCTGTCGACACCGTCCGGGTCCTCGCCGCCGACGCGGTGCAGACCGCGGGCAACGGCCACCCGGGTACCGCGATGAGTCTCGCGCCGCTCGCCTACACGCTGTTCCAGCGCACCATGCGCCACGATCCCGCCGATCCGGAATGGGTCGGTCGCGACCGGTTCGTGCTGTCGTGCGGGCATTCCAGCCTGACCCTCTACATCCAGCTGTACCTGGCGGGATTCGGCCTGGAACTCGATGATCTGCGCAACCTGCGCAAATGGGGTTCGCTGACCCCGGGCCACCCGGAGTACCGCCACACCAAAGGCGTGGAGATCACCACCGGCCCGCTGGGCCAGGGCCTGGCCTCCGCGGTCGGTATGGCGATGGCCGCCCGCCGTGAACGCGGTCTGTTCGACCCGGAGTCCGAGACCGGCGCCAGCCCGTTCGACCACCACATCTACGTGATCGCCTCCGACGGCGATATGGAAGAGGGCGTCACCTCCGAGGCCTCCTCGCTGGCGGGCACCCAGCAGCTGGGCAATCTGGTGGTGATCTACGACGACAACAAGATCTCCATCGAGGACGACACCACCATCGCCTTCACCGAGGATGTCGCGGCCCGCTACGCGGCCTACGGCTGGCATGTGGAGATCGTGGAAGGCGGCGAGGACGTCGTCGCGATCGAGGCCGCACTGGCCGCCGCCAAGGCCGAGACCGGCAGGCCGTCGCTGATCCTGTTGCGCACCATCATCGGCTACCCGGCCCCCACCAAGATGAACACCGGCGCCTCGCACGGCGCCGCCCTCGGCGCCGACGAGGTGGCAGGGACCAAGCGGGCCCTCGGGTTCGATCCCGAGCAGAGCTTCCAGGTCGCCGACGAGGTCATCGCGCACACCCGCAAGGCCGCCGAGCGCGGCGCGCAGGCGCACGCGGACTGGACCGTCGAATTCGACGCCTGGGCCCAGCGCGCACCAGAGGCCAAGAAACTGTTCGACCGGCTGTTCAACGGTCAGCTCCCCGAGGGCTGGGCCGACGGCCTGCCCACCTGGGAACCCGACGCAAAGGGCCTGGCCACCCGTAAAGCCTCGGCCAAGGTGCTGGGCGCCCTGGGCCCGGTGCTGCCGGAACTGTGGGGTGGTTCGGCCGATCTCGCCGAGTCGAACAACACCACCATCCCGGATTCGCTGAGCTTCGGCCCGGAATCCATCTCGACCGGTATGTGGAAGGCGAGCCCCTACGGCCGCACCCTGCACTTCGGTGTCCGGGAGCACGCGATGGGTTCGATCCTCAACGGCATCGCCCTGCACGGTCCCACCCGCCCCTACGGTGGCACCTTCCTGGTGTTCAGCGATTACATGCGTCCGGCCGTCCGGCTGGCCGCGCTGATGCGGGTACCGGTCACCTACGTCTGGACCCACGATTCGATCGGTCTCGGCGAGGACGGCCCGACCCACCAGCCGATCGAGCATCTGGCCGCCCTGCGCGCCATCCCGGGTCTGTCGGTGGTCCGCCCCGGTGACGCCAACGAGACCGCATACGCCTGGCGCACAGTGATCGAGAAGCACAGCGGTAAGCACAATTCGCCGTTCGTCTCGAGCGACGCCGTGGGCACCGGCGGCCCGGCCGCGCTGGCGCTGACCCGGCAGGACCTGCCGGTACAGGAGGGCACCAGCCTCGAGGGTGTCGCCAAGGGCGGTTACGTCCTGGCCGAGGCATCCAACGGCATTCCACAGGTGATCATCATCGCCACGGGTTCCGAGCTCCAACTCGCCGTGGCCGCGCGCACTACGCTGGAGGAGCAGGGCATCGGTACCCGGGTGGTCTCGATGCCGTGCGTGGAGTGGTTCGACGCGCAGGACAAGGCGTATCGGGACGAGGTGCTGCCCCCGGCGGTCGCCGCTCGGGTCGTCGTCGAGGCCGGTATCGCGATGCCGTGGTACCGGTTCACCGGTGACGCGGGCGAGATCGTCTCGATCGAGCATTTCGGCGCCTCGGCCGATTACAAGACCTTGTTCCGCGAGTTCGGCTTCACGCCCGAGGCTGTCGTGGCCGCTGCGCAGCGCACGCTCGACAATGTGAAGGGATAAGAGCCCATGGCACAGAACGAGAACATCGCCGCCCTGGCCGCGGCCGGGGTGTCGGTGTGGCTGGACGATCTGTCCCGCGATCGGATCAATTCCGGCAACCTCGCCGAACTGATCGCCACCCGCGGCATCGTCGGAGTCACCACCAACCCGACCATCTTCCAGGGCGCCCTCAGCAAGGGTCACGCCTACGACGAGCAGGTTCGTGAACTGGCCGCGCGCGGCGCCGATGTCGATGCCGCCATCCGCACCATCACCACCGACGACGTCCGCGCGGCCTGCGATGTGCTGGCCCCGGTGTTCGAACAGACCGGCGGGGTGGACGGCCGCGTGTCCATCGAGGTCGATCCCCGTCTGGCCTTCGATGCCGACAAGACGGTCGCCCAGGCGGTCGAACTGTGGAAGATCGTCGACCGGCCGAACCTGTTCATCAAGATCCCGGCCACCGAGGCGGGCCTGCCGGCCATCGCCGCGGTGATCGAGGAGGGCATCAGCGTGAACGTCACGCTGATCTTCTCGGTGCAGCGGTACCGCGCGGTGATGGGCGCCTATCTCGACGGTCTGCGCAAAGCGCGGATCGCCGGGCACGATCTGGCGAAGATCCATTCGGTGGCGTCGTTCTTCGTATCCCGGGTGGATACCGAGATCGACAAACGGCTGGAGGCCATCGGTACGCCGGAGGCGCTGGCCCTGCGCGGTAAGGCCGGTGTCGCCAACGCCCGCCTCGCCTACGCCGAGTACGAGGATGTTTTCGCGCCGGGTGGCGGTCACGTCTCCACCTACGAAGATCTGGCCTCGGTCGGCGCCAACCGGCAGCGGCCGCTGTGGGCGTCGACCGGTGTCAAGAACCCGGACTACTCCGACACCCTCTACGTGACCGAGCTGGTAGCGGCGAATACGGTGAACACGCTGCCGGAGAAGACGCTCGAGGCCGTCGCCGATCACGGCGAGGTCCACGGCGATACCGTCACCGGCACCGGTGCGGCCGCGGCGGAGGTCTTCGAGCAGCTGAGCGCGGCCGGTATCGATCTCGACGACGTGTTCGCGGTCCTCGAGCGTGAGGGCGTGGAGAAGTTCGAGAAGTCCTGGGAGGAACTGCTGGAGGCCACGACGGCCGAACTCCAGTCGGCCACAGGAGGTAACTGACCGCGATGGCCGGCGCTCCGGAGAGCACACAGACGGCATCCGGCACCCCGTGGCGTAACCCGCTGCGGGACAGCCGGGACAAACGGATTCCGCGTATAGCGGGCCCGTGCAGCATGGTGATCTTCGGGGTCACCGGAGACCTGTCCCGGCGCAAGCTCATGCCGGCCATCTACGATCTGGCGAACCGGGGGCTGCTGCCCCCGGGTTTCGCGCTCGTCGGTTTCGCCCGCCGGGAGATGTCGGACAAGGATTTCGGCGAAATCGTGCACGAAGCCGTCCGGGAACACGCGCGCACTCCGTTCCGCCAGGAGGTCTGGGACCATCTGGCCGAAGGGTTCCGCTTCGTCCAGGGGACCTTCGAGGACGGCGACGCGTTCGGCCGGCTCGCCGAAACCCTGGCCCAGCTCGACGACGAGCGGGGCACCGGCGGTAATCACGCCTTCTATCTGTCGATTCCGCCGAACACCTTTCCGGTGGTGCTCGACCAGCTGCACCGCCATCAGCTCACCAGTTCGGCGGCCGCGCTCGGGCGCGCGCCCTGGCGGCGGGTGGTGATCGAGAAACCGTTCGGCCACGATCTGGACAGTGCGCGCGAACTGAATGCGCTGGTGAACCGGGTGTTCCCCGAGGAGACGGTTTTCCGGATCGACCACTACCTCGGCAAGGAGACGGTGCAGAACATTCTGGCGCTGCGCTTCGCCAACCAGTTGTTCGATCCGATCTGGAACGCGAATTACGTCGACCACGTCCAGATCACCATGGCCGAGGATATCGGTCTGGGCGGCCGGGCCGGCTACTACGACGGTATCGGCGCCGCGCGCGATGTGATCCAGAACCATCTGCTGCAGTTGCTCGCGCTCACCGCCATGGAAGAGCCGATCAGCTTCGAACCGCGGCAGTTGCAGAACGAGAAGATCAAGGTCCTCTCCGCCACCAAACTCGTGGAGCCGCTCGACGAGACCACCGCCCGCGGCCAGTACGCCGCCGGCTGGCAGGGCGGCCAGGAGGTGGTGGGCCTACTGGACGAGGAGGGTTTCGACCCGCAGTCGCGTACCGAGACCTATGCCGCGATCACCCTCGAGGTCGATACCCGGCGCTGGGCCGGCGTGCCGTTCTATCTGCGCACCGGTAAACGGCTGGGCCGCCGGGTCACCGAGATCGCGGTGGTGTTCAAACGCGCCCCGCATCTACCCTTCGATCAGACCATGACCGAGGAGCTCGGGGAGAACGCGCTCGTCATCCGGGTACAGCCGGACGAGGGCATCACTATGCGCTTCGGGTCGAAAGTGCCCGGGTCGTCGATGGAAGTCCGCGATGTGAACATGGACTTCAGCTACGGCGAGGCGTTCACCGAATCGTCTCCGGAAGCCTACGAGCGGCTGATCCTGGACGTGCTGCTCGGCGTACCCTCGTTGTTCCCCGTCAATGCGGAGGTCGAATTGTCCTGGCGCATCCTGGATCCGGTACTCGCCCACTGGGCCGCCGACGGGAAGCCCGAGCAGTACGAGGCCGGTACCTGGGGCCCGGACTCCGCCGACGAGATGCTGGCCCGTACCGGCCGGGAATGGCGGCGGCCGTGATCATCGATATTCCCGACACCACCACCGGCGCGGTCACCAAACGCCTGGTGCAGCTGCGCGAGAGCAACGGTGTGATCACCATGGGCCGGGTGCTGACCCTGGTGGTGTGCACCCTGGACAGTTCCGAGGCCGAGGAGGCCATCGACGCCGCCAACGATGCCAGCCGCGAACATCCGTGCCGGGTGGTGGTGCTGGCCCGTGGCGACCGGTCGGCGGCGACGCGGCTGGACGCGCAGATCCGGGTCGGTGGCGACGCGGGTGCCGCCGAGGTGATCGTGCTGCGGTTGCAGGGGCAGCTGGTGAATCACGAGAACAGCGTGGTCATCCCGTTTCTGCTGCCCGACACCCCGGTGGTGGCCTGGTGGCCGCGCGGCGCCCCCGAGTTCCCGTCGAAGGATTCGGTGGGGCGGCTGGCGACCCGGCGTATCACCGACGCCACCTTCGCGCCGGACCCGCAGGCGACCATCAAGAAGCGGCACGATTCCTACGCGCCCGGGGATTCCGATCTGGCATGGAGCCGGATCACCTATTGGCGGGCGTTGCTGGCCGCCGCCATGGACGTACCCCCGTTCGAGCCGGTGCAGTCGGTGCAGATATCGGGATTGCGTGACGAACCGGCCCTGGACATGCTCGCGGGCTGGCTGGCCCGGCGGCTGGGTTGCCCGGTGTACCGGCATACCGGGGATCTCCGGGTGGAGCTGCGCCGGAAATCGGTGACCATTGCCATCGAGCGCCCGCAGACCGGGGTCACCGCCACACTGACCCGCACCGGCGACCCCGTCCAGCGGATAGCGTTGGCGCGCCGCGAAACCCGTGACTGCCTGGCCGAGGAACTGCGGCGGCTGGACGCGGACGAGATCTATGCCGAGGCTCTGGCCGGAATCGAAGGGGTGACCTATGACCACTAGTTCCGAAGCAGTCGTGGAAGTCCATACCGACGGTGACGCGCTGACCACCGCTGCCGCCCGCCGGTTCGTCGAGGTCCTGGTCACCGCGCAGGCCGAGCGCGGTGTGGCATCGGTCGTGGTAACCGGCGGCGGCACCGGGATCACATTGCTGGAGAAGGTCCGGGCCGACTCGGGCGATCTCGACTGGTCGAAACTCGATGTGTTCTGGGGTGACGAACGTTTCGTCCCCGCCGGTGATGCGGAGCGCAACGAACTCCAGGCGCACCGAGCCCTGCTCGATCATGTGCCGGTGGACCCGGCACGGATCCATACCGTGGCCACCTCCGACGGCGAGTACCCAGATCCGGTCGAGGCGGCCGCCGAATACGCCACCGCCGTACGCGCGCACCTCGCCGCGTACGGGGCCTTCGATCTCCATCTGCTCGGGATGGGTCCCGACGGGCATATCAATTCGCTGTTCCCCGGGCATGCCGATGCGATCGGCGAGGAGCGCGAATACGCCGTGGCGGTCACCGACTCCCCCAAACCGCCGCCGGTGCGGGTCACGCTGACCTATCCGGCGATCCGCCGGTCCCGGCATGTGGTGTTCGTGGTGTCCGGCTCCGGCAAAGCCGATCCGGTGGCCGCCGCGTTGCAGGGCGCCGATCCGCTCCGGGTCCCGGCGGCGGGCGCGCACGGGTCGGAGTCCACCACCTGGCTGCTGGATGCGGACGCCGCCGCCGGTCTGGGCTGACCTGCCGCTCGGCGGTCGCCGGGCGCGTGGCCGGGTCGCCGGGATCGCGGTTCGCGGCCCGCAGGACGACACCGATCACCAGGATGAACGCGGCCAGCGCACAGGCGGTCCGCAGGAAATGGAACATCTCCCAGCGGTGCAGGATCTCGGCGTAATCTGCCGGTGGGGTTGCGACTGCCCACTCTTTGATGTGCTGATTGATCGGAACGTTGCCGAACCTGGTCACCAGGAACGACGTGATCGCCAGCAACGATGCCGTCCCGGCGCCCCAGCGCGATCCGGAGCGCGAGCGCAGTGCCAGCACCAGTGTGCTCAGTACGGCCAGACCCATCAGCGATTGCATAACGGGCCCGTTCACCCGCATGAGCGCGGTATGGAAGGTGAACCGGACGTCGAGAGGCACTTCACGGAACGCGTACAGCACGTTCACCGCGCCGTATCCGAAGGCTCCGGCCAGGAGTCCGGGGAACAGGAGTGCCGCCGCGCGCACGGATGTCGACCACATGGGAATCCTCTCACCGATATCGCAACACCGAGTTGCGATATCGTCAGCATGACCGCCCCTCGTCGATATCGCAACAAGGAGTTGCAATGTGCGCCGCACCGCTCGGCCGCGGACCGAAGGTTCGCGCCGCCGTACTGGCCGCGACCGTCGCCGAATTGAGCGAACACGGGTACGCCGCGTTCACCGTCGAGAACGTCGCGCGGCGCACCGGCGTACACAAGACCACCGTCTACCGCCGCTGGCCCGATCGGGACACGCTGATAGCGGAAGCCCTGGCCGACAGCGTCGCCGCCGAGATCCCCATCCCGGATACCGGTTCGATCGACGCCGATCTACGCGGCCTGGCCCGGACCCTGGTCGGCTGGATCACCAGCCCGGCCGGGCGGGCAGTCCTCGCGGTCATGCTGCCCGGTACGACGGGCGCATCGACCACTCCATCGGAGCCGGTTCGGCACGTTTTCCGTGATCGCATCCGCCGGGCGCTCCCGGTGGTCACCCGAGCCGTCGCCCGCGGCGAGCTCCCCGCGCGGACCGATCCCGCGGAACTGGTCAAAGCGCTTGTCGCACCGATCTATCTGCGCGTCCTGATCACCGGCGAGAGGGTCGACGAACGCACCGCCGACCGAGCCACCGCCGTCGCGCTGAACGCCGCCCGCGCCGGACTGTTCGACACCCCCTCCGCATCGTGACCGCGCCGGACCGACCCACGGGGACCACTTGTTCGCCGGCCCGAGCTCACGCGACCGCCACCACTACACAGGCGGCGACGAAGAGCACCTGAACCAGGGTGCGCAGCGGTAGCGGCATGGTCTTGATTCCGAGGTCCGCCCGGGCGGCTCGCACATTGGCCGGGAACATGACGATCAACAGGATCAGCAGCGCGACGGCGGCGAGGCGCGCGGTGGCCGGGATGAGCAGGCCGATCGCACCAGCCAGTTCGAGAACTCCGGTGAACGTGACCAGCGCGGGCGCGGCAGGTAAGCGGGGCGGGACCATAGCGATCAACCCGTCCCGTCGCGGTTGCTGGAAATGGGCGCTCGCGGTGAGCAGGAACATGACCGCGAGCCCGAGCGCCGTCGCGTGGGGCCAGGAATCGAGCCATTGCGGGCCGGCGGCCCAGCCGAGGAGCCGGGCGAGCCCGGTGACTACGACGAGTGTGATGAGCGGTGCCATTGGAACTCCTCATGAACATATCTTGACACTGCAAAGATACGAGCGCCGCACGAAACTTGTCAATGACAAGATTATGGGCGAGGATCGGAGTATGGCGAAAACCGGTTACCACCACGGCGATCTGCGGTCCGCGCTGCTCGCCGCCGCCGCCGAACAGATAGCGGCCGACGGTGTCGACGCGATCTCCCTGCGCGCATTGGCCCGCCGGGCGGGAGTTTCCCATGCCGCCCCCGCCCATCATTTCGGTGACCGTGCGGGGCTGCTGACCGCACTGGCCGCCGAGGGCTTCGACCTGCTGGCCGCCGAACTGGAAGGCACCGCCGACGCCCGCGCGGCCGCACTCGCCTATATCCGCTTCGCATTGCGGTATCCCGGCCATTTCGATGTCATGTTCCGCCGCCGGATCCTCCGCACCGACGACGCGGCTCTCGCCACCGCCCGCGCTCGTTCCGGTGCGGCGTTGCGCGCGAGTGTGGTCGACGGGCAGCCCGGTATCGCCGAGGCCGATCAGCAAGCAGTCCAGCTCGCCGCCTGGTCGATCGTCCACGGGTTCGCCGCACTGTGGCGCGAAGGCGCGCTGGCGGATTCGCCGCTGGCCTCCTCCACCGATCCCGAGTCCGTGGCCCGCCGCATGCTCGACACCGTCCGGTTCGACTGAACCGGAGCAGACGCGACACGATTCGGCCCCGATGATCCGTGGATCGGCGGGCCCGCGCCTAGGCTGGTGCCGGTGAGGACTCCATGAGCGTCCAGGACCCCGACCAACGGTTCCGCGCGGAGATCGCGGCGGCCCGGACGCCCGCACAGGAGGCACCGGACCGGTCGCTGCCACCGGGATTCACCGACGGGGATCTCCTGGAACTCTTCGAAGCGCAGGTGCTGAGCAGGCAGGCCGATCTCGCCGCCCGCCGGCTGGGTGCGAGCGGGCACGGCTTCTACAGCATCGGGTCGTCCGGGCACGAGGGGAACGCCGCATTGTCGGCGGCGACCCGGATCACCGATCCGGTCCTGCCGCATTACCGTTCGGGCGCCTTCTTCCTCCATCGGGCGCGCCGGGCCGGAGTCACCGATCCGGTACGCGACCTCCTGCTGGGTGTGGTGGCCGCCGCGGCCGACCCCATCTCCGGCGGCCGGCACAAGGTTTTCGGTAGCGCGGTGGCGAACATCATCCCGCAGACCTCCACCATCGCCTCGCAGCTGCCGCGCGCGGTGGGCCTCGCGTTCGCGCTCGACCGCGCCGACCGGCTCGGGGTGCGCTGCCCATGGCCGGCGGACGCGGTGGTGCTGTGTGGTTTCGGGGACGCCTCGGCCAACCATTCGACCGCCGCGGGGGCGATCAACACCGCTGTGCACACCGCCCATCTCGGTATTCCCGTCCCGGTGTTGTTCGTCTGCGAGGACAATGGGATAGGGATCAGTGTGCCCACCCCACCGGACTGGATCGAACACGCCTACGGGCACCGCCCGGGACTGCGCTGGTACACAGCCGACGGCTGCGATCTCCGAGATGCGGTCGCCACCGCGACGGCGGCAGTCGACTGGGTTCGCACCCACCGGCGCCCGGCTTTCCTGCAGCTGCGGACGGTGCGGCTGTTCGGGCACGCCGGCTCCGATGTGGAGACGGCGTATCGCGACGCCGCGGCGATCGAGACCGATCTCGCCCGCGATCCGGTCATCGCGACAGCGCGGTATCTGGCCGGTACCGGCATCCGCACCCCGCGCGAGCTGCTCGACCACTACGACCGCCTGGCCGAGCGGGTCGGCGCGATCGAGGAAGTGGTCTGCCGGGAACCGAAACTCACCGGCGCCGACGCCGTGATCGCCGCACTGGCTCCGGCCCGCCCGGACCGGGTGCGCGACGATGTGATGTGCCCGGCCCCCTCGGCCCCGGCGACCACCGTGCGCGCCACCACCCCGTTCCGGGCAGCGGACGCGGCGAGCGGTGCCGAGCCGGGGTACACCGGGGACCGGAGCGCGGAAACATTGGCACAGGCGATCAATCGCACACTCGCCGAATTGCTCGCGCGCGATCCCGATATCCTGGTCTTCGGCCAGGATGTGGCCCGCAAGGGCGGCGTCTACGGGGTCACCAAGGGACTGCGCAAACGGTTCGGCCCGCGCCGGGTGTTCGATACATTGCTCGACGAACAGAGCATTCTCGGTACCGCACTGGGTACCGGCCTCGCCGGATTCGTGCCGATTCCGGAGATCCAGTACCTGGCCTATGTCCACAATGCACTCGACCAGATACGCGGTGAGGCGGCGACCCTCTCGTTCTTCTCGGCCGGCCGATACCACAATCCGATGGTGGTGCGGATCGCCGGTTACGCCTACCAGCGTGGTTTCGGCGGACATTTCCACAACGACAATTCCGTTGCCGCACTGCGTGATATCCCCGGCGTGGTCGTGGCGTCGCCGGCGCGGGCGGACGACGCGGCGGCCATGCTGCGCACCTGCGTTTCCGCTGCCCGGGTGGACGGTGCGGTGTGTGTATTCCTCGAGCCGATCGCCCTCTATCACACCCGTGACCTCTACGAACCCGAGGACGGCCGGTGGGCGGCCACCGCGGCGGACCCCGGTCACGCGCCGATCGGCCACGGCCGTGTGTACGGCGACGGATCGGATCTGACGATCGTCGCGTTCGCCGATTCGGTACCGATGAGCCTGCGGGTGGCCCGGCGGCTCGCGTTGCGCGGGTTCGGGATCCGCGTTCTCGACCTGCGCTGGCTCTGCCCCCTCCCCCGGGCGGACCTGATCCGGCAGGCCGAGGCCACCGGGCGGGTCCTGATCGCCGACGAGACACGGCGCAGCGGCGGGGTATCCGAATCCGTGTGCGCGGCACTGGTGGACGCCGGGTTCACCGGCGCCCTCGCCCGGGTCACCAGTGCGGACAGTTTCGTGCCGCTGGGGCCCGCCGCCGCGACCGTGCTGCTCGCCGAGGCCGATATCGAAACGGCCGCCGAGCGGTTGCTCTCGGCGACCGGAACCTGACCAGCCGAACCCCTCCGACTCGCGGCCCCGGATCCAGCCCGCAAACCGGCGGTGCGCCCGCCGGACGGCTGACCCGGCGGGCGCGCAACCCGGCGCAGCAGCGACCTCACGTCCTCATCGACAATGGGTGGCGGGGCGGGTCACCGGGCCGTCAAGTCGTAGACCGTGACGCCGTCCACCTCGGTGGCGGTGAAATTGTCCTGTACCCACTGGGTGATCTTCGATGCCTCGGACTCCGAGTTCGATCCCGGCCCGCCGCGAGAACCACCCTGCCCACCACCGATGAAATAGTGGATCGCGCCGGCGGCCACGTACTGCTGGAACTGTTCCAACGTCGGGGACGGGTCGCCGCCACCGAAACCACCGATCGACATCACCGGTACGTCTCCGGCCAGCTGGTACCCGGCGGCGTTCATCGAACTCACCGCGGCCGCCGCCCAGGTGTAGGAACCGGCATCCTGCCGGAGCAACGCGGTGACAGCGGCACTGCTCTCACCACCCGGACCGCCCTGCCCCGGTACACCCCCACCGGTGCCCTGTTGCCCGTCGGTCCGGCCCGCGGGCCGTCCGTCGGCACCGCTCCGGCCGCCGTCGCTGTTGTCGGGCGCGGCGCCGGCGGACAACGCACCTGTGTCACCCGCAGCATCAGGGGCGGCCCCGTCGCCGGGGGCCGCCTCCGGACCACCGGGTGCCGTACCCATCTCGCCCGGCGCTCCACCCGCACCCGGCCCGCCGCCCATACCGCCGAACCCGCCCGAACCGGTACTCGGCCCCGCCAGCACGATCGAACCGGTATGCGGCGTCGCCAGCGTGTCCACGGTGTACGCGACCGGCCCGGCCAGCCCCACGAACACCGCCGTCAGCGCCACGGCCACCGAAACCTTACGCGGCGTCCGGAACAGAACGAGGACCGTGGCGACCACTCCGGCCGCCGATACCACCCAGCGCAACCACGGTACGAATTCGGCGGACCGGCCCAGGAACACCCAGGAGGTCACCGCGGTCAGCGCCACGGCCAGCGCGAGAACCAGGCGCACCCAGAGCCGCTCGCGTTCCCGCCATACCGCGACCCCGCCCGCACCGGCCGCCGCCGCGACCGCCGGGGCCAGCGCCACGGTGTAGTACTGATGGAAAGTCCCGGTCATGAAGCTGAACACCACACCGGTGACCAGACCCCACCCACCGAACAGCAGCAGCGTCGCGCGCCTGCGGTCGGTGCGTGCGGCTCGGCCGCGCAGAACCGTCGCCGCCACCAGCAGGATCAGCGCCGCCGGGATCAACCAGCCGATCTGGCCCCCGATGGACACCCCGAACAGTCGCGTGATCCCCGCGTCACTGCCGAATCCACCGCCCGGCCCACCACCGGCGGAGCTGAGCCGGTCGAGCCCGTTGTAGCCCAGGGTGAGTTCGATGATCGAATTGTGTTCCGACCCACCGAAGTACGGTCGTGAATCCGAGGGCCACAGCTGGGCGACGAGGATCCACCAGCCGGCCGCGGCCACCATCGCCGCGCCCGCGGCGAACAGTTGCGCGATACGGGTACCCAATCGCGGGGGCCCGGCGAACAGGTACACCAGCGCCAGCGCGGGGAGCACCAGCATCACCTGCAACTGTTTGGCGAGGAACCCGAATCCGACCAACGCACCGCACAGCACCGGCCAGCGCCAGCGCCCGTCCTCGACCGCCCGGGCCATCGCCCATACGGCCGCGGTCATCAACAGCACGAGCAGCGCGTCGGGATTGTCGAACCGGAACATCAGCGCCGCGACCGGTGTCACCGCCAGCACGAGCCCGGACAGCAATCCGGCCGTGGCACCGAAGGAGCGTCGCACCGTCGCCCACAGCAGCGCCACCGCGGCGACACCCATCAGCACCTGCGGCGCCAGCATGCTCCAACTGCCGAACCCGAACAGTCGCGCCGACAATTCCATCGGCCACAGCGCGGCCGGGGTCTTGTCGACGGTGATGGCGTTGGACCAGTCGGAGGAACCGAAGAAGAACGCCTCCCAGGATTTCGCACCCGATTGCACGGCCGCCGCGTAGAAGGAATTCGCGAACCCGTTGGCGGTGAGATTCCAGAAGTAGGCCGCCGCCGTACCCACCAGCAGCACCGCGACGGCGATCTTCTCCCAGGGCGTGCCGCGCCGGGTGGATGCCGCCGCCGGAGCCGTGGGGCGCGTCATCAGAGTGGTCATTGCGCCACCTCCCGTACGAGACGGCCGACGCCGTGGTAACTGCTCGAATGCTCGGTCATGGAAACCACGATCACCGCCGATGCTCTTCCTCCCCTGGGGGGAGCCTGGGAACAGGCTGGGAGTCGCCGCGACGGCCACAACCGGGCGAATTCCGGCTCCGGCCGCGCGTCCGGCCGCGGCGGTCCCGGTTGCCAGGAAGTTCGCAGGCCGTTGGCAGCCCACCTCGAGCCCGGTTGCCCAGGATGGCCTCTGTCGGACCGGAGCCCGCTCCGGAACGACGGCCTGAGGGTCAGGCCGCATGCCAGAGGAGGAATATCTCGTAATGCCGAAGGTGATGAAGTCGAAGCTCGCGAAGGCGGCCGTGGTCGGCGGTGTCGGACTGGGGATGGTCGGCCTCGGCGCGGGCGCGGCGAGCGCACAGCCGGGCCCGGACCAGCACTGGAACCAGCCGCAGCAGAATCAGCAGCACGGGGATCAGCATCAGGACAACCACAACCCCGGACCGAACCATCAGAACGGTCACGGCTTCTGGTTCTTCGATCGGTGGGTGCCGCTGCCCTGGTGATCCATCGGGATCCGATCCGCGACCCACCGGTCGCCGCCCGGCCCCGCGAAGGTTCTCCGTCGGCACGGACCTCTTCGCGGGGTCGCGTTCGTTCCGGGAGTGCGGCCCGGAATCGGCACGGGCCACCGAGATCGCCCGTTCTGGGCGGATTCCGCTGTGCCCGTGGACATTATCGGGCACCATCTGGTCATGTGATGATCAGACGAGTTCATGGAGTTGCCCTGTCGGCTCTGGCCGCCGCGATATTCGTACCCCTCACCGCGACCTCCGCCGTCGCGGACGCACCGTTCACCGCGCCCCAGGTCACTTTCGAGGGCACCGCACCGGGAACGGTGACCGCCACCCTGCACAATCCGAACGACCGAGGCCAGTGCTGGGCGGAGGCCGGAGTCGGCCCGGAGAACAACCACGTCTTCTTCGGTGAGGCGAAACCGGAATCGCTGGCCGCTCCCGGGCAGACTGTGGAGACGTCGCTGACCGGCCTCGAATCGGGTTCCACCATCACCGCCCGTGGCGGCTGCGCGGATACCGGCCCCGCGGGCGGGTACGAACTGGGCGAAACGGTCACGGTCGTCGTCCCCTAGCCGGACACGGCCCCCGGCCAGGTCCGGCGGGCCACCCGGGCGAAATTGGCGCCGAGCACCGCACCGATCTCCGCATCGGCCCAGCCCCGGTCGGCCAGATGGGTGCCGAGGGCGACGAAAGTCTCCGGCGGCATCCATCGAATCGGCCCCCACCGGGTGTACGAATCGTCGAAGAGATGTGGCCGGGCGGCCACTTCGGCGAGGAATTCGGGGCCGTCGAACGAATGGTCGGTACTCACCCCGACATGCTCGACACCGATCAGTTCGACCGCGTACTCGAGATGGCGGGTCATCGCCTCCAGCGTCGGGGTATTGGGCCCGAGAAAGATCCCGACCCCCGTGATCCCGACGACCCCGCCCGTTCCGGCGCACACTTTCGCCTGCTCGTCGGTGATATTGCGCGGATGCTCCCAGACCGACCGCATACACGAATGGCTGTACACCACGGGCAGCGCGGAGATATCGCACATATCCAGTCCGGTGCGGGCACTGCAGTGCGACCCGTCCGGCACCATCCCGACAGCGTTCATCTCCCGCACCAGCTCGGCACCCCAGGTGGTGAGACCCCGGTCATCGGTGTCCAGGCAGCCGCAACCGGCCCGGTTCGCATGGTTGTAGCTGGGCAGCAATGTCCGCACGCCCAACTGCGCGAGGATCCGGAGATTGCCCAGATCCCCGTCGAGCGGACCGGAATCCTCCAGATCGAAGGCCACCCCGATCTGTCCCGCCGCCCCCGCCGACTCGATATCGTCCACCGTGGCCACCAGCGCCAACTCCGGGTGCCGGGCGATCGCCGCGCGGTAATCGTGCAGCAGCGCGACCGAATCCGCGAAGCGCTGTGGGGTGTATCCCACGTTCACCGAGACGAATGTGGGCCCACGCCGCCGGAACCGCGCCAGCTCGCCGACATCCGCGCCGAGTTGCAGGGGCAGACAGGCGTGCTGATCCCAGAGCAAGGTCATAACAGACCATCCTGCCCCCGACCGCGGGTGCGGACCGGGGAACCCCGGCGCGGGCCCGTTTCCTCAGCGATGCGCGCTATGGCATTTCAGGGGCGGCCCGCGCCCGGTGCCGGCGCGGGAAAGGCCACCACCCGGCCGGTCGGGCCGGCTGTTTCGGCGCCGTATTCCTGACCGACCACGAAGAGCCGGGGGCGGTCCGGATCGCGGTCCAGCACACAGGCGAACGCGCCACGATCGAATTCGACAGTGCCCAGTACCGTGCCGCCCTCGGCCATCCGTACACAGTGCCGGTTGCCGACATCGGCGTACCAGACCGCGCCCTCGGCATCGAGGCAGATGCCGTCGGGATGGTCGCCGGGCGTGGCCGCCCAGACGCGGCGGCCGACGAGATCACCCGTGGCCGTGATATCGAAAGCGGTGAGCTGCTCGGCATAGGATTCCGCGACGATCAGCGTGGTGCCGTCGGCGGTGATCGCCATACCGTTGGGAAATGCGAGATCCACCGCCACCCGGCGCACCGTACCGGCCGGAGTCACCAGCACGATGAAACCGGGCACGAACTCGCCGCCGGGGAAATCGAATCCGATGCTGTTGACGTAGGCGTTGCCCTGGGCACCGACGACGATATCGTTCCACGGCTTGTCCGTCTCGGCGGCGAGGTCGGCGTATGTCGACAGGCTACCGTCCACTTCACGGCACAGCAGCCGCCGCCGGGCCGAATCGACGATCAGCAGCCGCCCGTCCGGCAGGAAGTCGAAACACAGGGGGAACGAGGGCACCGACGCGATCACCTCGCTCCGGCCCGGTCCGTCGACGGCGACCACCTGGTTCGCACCCCAATCGGAAAACCACAACCGCCCTTCGTGCCAGCGGGGCGATTCTCCGAAGACGACCCCCTCGAGCAGCACCTCTGGTGTATCCACGCGGCATTCCCTTCGTTCGACGGTGGTGATGCGGACGTGGCGACCGCCGGGAAATCATCGGTGGATCCGAATCGCCGGGGCGCACCACTCGGCTTTTCCGGCGCTCCTTCAGCCGATTCCGTACCGTGCCAACGCATCGAGCAGGGCACGCGGTCGCTGATCGGTCGGCAGCGGATCGACGAGCCCGACCGCGCAGCCGATATCGGCCGCGGCCCCGTCGGCCTCCGCGCTGTCGCCGATCATCAGTACCTCGTTCGGCGCGACACCGATCCGTGCGCAGGCGAGAACGAACAACCGCGGATCGGGTTTCACCGCCCCTTCCCGATACGAGAGCACGAATTCGCGGATGTGATCCGCGGTGCCGGTCCGTTCGAACACCGCCCGGATATCCCAGGCGATATTGCTGAGGACGGCGACCGGCAACTCGAGATCCGCCACTGTCTTCAGCGCGGCCACAGTATCGGGGTACGGAGTCCACGCCCGGGCCGATACCAGCTGCTCGTAGAGGTAGCCGGGATTGCCGACGCCGGAGCCCTCCAGCACGGCCGTATACAGCGCGCGATGCAGCGGCGGGTCGAGATCCCGCCGGTCCCAGTCGTCGCGCAGCCGGTCGGGAAGCCCGTCGGGGCGCCCGACCGGGGCAGTCATCCGCCGCATGACCTCGGCCTGATGCCCGCCGGCGAGCGGTTCACCGGACCGATCGACCAGTCCGTCGAGCACCGGTTCGAAGCGGAAGAGCGTGCCCGAGAAATCGAAGAGAACGCCACGGATGGTCATGCGAGCCAGGTTACGGACGACCGGCTCACGGCTCACGGCTCACGGCTCACGGCTCACGGCTCACGGCTCACGGACAGTTTCGGTTTCCCTGGGGAGAGTATCGCCCCGAGCTCCGCGAGCCCGGTGGTGAGGCCGCGACGGTGCTCGGCGGACAGACGGTCGGTGAGCGCGGTCTCGTGCGCCAGCACAGCGCGCACCACCGCTTCGGTGAGCCGGTGGCCTTCGGGCGTCAGGCTGACCATCACCCCGCGCCGGATCGCCGGGGCCGGTGACCGGGTGATCAGCCCGGCCGCTTCGGCGCGACTCAACCGCTGCGATATCGCTCCGGCGGTGACCAGGCTGCGCGCCGCGATCTGCCGGGTGGTGAGGCGATAGGGCGGCCCGGATCGCCGCAGCGTACTGAGCAGATCCAAGGTCGCCTCGTCCACGCCCAGCCGACGCAGGGTGCGTCCGCGTTCCTCGGTGAGGAGTTTGGCCACCCGCCACAGCGGGGTGAACACCTCGATGGATTCGATCCGCGCATCCGGCAGCTCACGCTGCCAGGCCGCGGCGATCTGCGCGGGGGACGGTATCGAATCCTGTGCTTCGCGCGTCATTGCCGGAAGCTCTCCTTCGCTATATGTTCAGTGCTAAATATACCGAGAGGAGAGCGGGATGAGCCGGACAGTCGTCGTCACCGGCGGGACCGCCGGAATCGGTCACCGAGTAGCCCGGCGATTCGCCGAATCGGGTGACTCGGTAGTGATCACCGGCCGATCCACCGAGCGAGTCCAGCAGGCGGCCGAGGAATTGGGCGTCCGCGGGATCGTCTGTGATGCCGGGGTTCCGGCAGCGGTCGAGCGTTTCGCCGAACTGCTGGGGCCCGAGGTCGATGTTCTGGTGAACGCGGCCGGCGGCAATACCGACCTCACCGCCGGCGAACCCGACGCGCCCTCCTTGGAGAAACTGGCCGAACGGTGGCAGGCGAACCTCACCGCGAACCTGCTCAGCGCGGTCCTGACCACCACGGCACTGCGCGACCGGTTCCGAACGGGCGGGTCGGTGATCAATATCGGCTCGATCGGCGCGGAATACGCAGCCTCCGCCTACGGCGCCGCGAAGGCGGCACTGGAGGCGTGGTCGGCGGGCCTGTCGGCCCAGCTGGCGCCGACGGGTATCACCGTGAACACGGTCGCGCCCGGCTATATCGAGGACACCGAATTCTTCCAGGGGACGATGACCGAGCAGCGGCGCGCCCAGCTGATCGGGGCCACCCACAACAACCGGGCCGGCACCCCGGACGATGTGGCCGGTCTGATCGAATTCCTGGCTTCGCCGCACGCCCGCCACCTCACCGGGCAGACGATCCACCTCAACGGCGGCGCGTACACGACGCGATGAGGCCGCCACGCGGCCTCGATCCCCGGATCGCGATTTCACGCCGCGCGATCAGTCGGACACCGGGGACCGGGAGCGGCCGGTGGCGGGGCGCAGCCGGGACAGAGTCCCGGGAGAGAGCCGCCGCGCCAGGGCCTCCAGGGCCGCGACGACTCCGGCGACATCATCGGGATCGTCGGTGTCGAGCGCCGCGGCCAGGGCGGAATCGACCGTGGTGGACCGGACGATCTCGACGCGATCGGACGCCCGCGGCGCCTGCCGGACGAGAACGCGACGCCGATCGGCCGGGTCCGGTTCGCTCACCACCGCGCCCGCTTCCCGCAGCCGTGCGACACATCCGGAGACCTGACTCTGCGGCAGACCCGTACGCGACGCGATCTCCCCCACCGAGCTGCCGGGGTTCTCGACGATATCGCTGGCCACGATCAGAACGGCCCGCACGCTGGTCGTGTACTCGGGTAGCCCTTCGGTCGGCATCGCCTCCTCACCGATCTTCATCAGAGTGCGCCCCAGCAGGAAAAGTTCGACTCCGTTCACCCCCGGCACGCTACCGGAGACGTATCACCCCAAATACATCTTTCTTGATGTATCTAAAAAGATGGATTATCGTATCCGGCATGAGCGAACTCCGAACCGGCCGCCTCCCCGTCCCCGGCGCCACCCTGTACTACGAGATCCGCGGCTCCGGCCCACTGCTCCTGCTGCTGCAGGGTGGTGACGGCAATGCCGCCCGTGGTGCCGATCTCGCCGAACGTCTCGCCACCGACTACACCGTCGTCGTCCCCGATCGGCGCGGCCTGTCGGGCAGCACACTCGACGATCCGGCCGCATCGGTGACCGTGGCCACCCACGCCGACGACATCCATCGACTGCTGGCCACTCTCACCGACGAGCCCGCCCGAATATTCGGCTCCAGCTATGGCGCGCTCATCGCACTCACTCTGGCCGGCGATCATCCGGAGCAGGTGGGCACACTCGTCGCCCACGACCCGGCCACGATCGGCCTGCTACCGGCTCCGGCGCGCGCCCGCGCCGACCGCGATCTCGCCGGCCTCGACGCGACCTACCGTGCCGAGGGCGCACTCCCCGCGCTCCGGAAGCTCGCCGAACTCGTCCACGCCGATTTCTCCGATACGGAAGCGGATATCGTCCCATCGGCGCCGCGCGGCCCCGAAGACCTAGCGGACCTGAACTTCTTCCTCTCCAGGGATCTACCCGAGATCCGGTCGTCGAGCCTGAACGCCGAGCACATCGCCGCCCTCGGCGCAAGCCGTATCCGTATCGTTCCCGCCGCCGGTCGCCGATCCCGGCAGATCTGGAACTACGACTGCGCCCGGGCCCTGGCAGACCTGCTGGGCGACGAGATCGCCGAATTCCCGGGCGGGCACAGCCTTTCCACCCATCCGGCCGCGTTCACCGCCCGGTTGCGCGAAATGCTCGGTGTAGATCGGTGATCTGCCGCCCCTGGTGCCGCGAAACAGAACTGTGGGCCGCCTCAACACAGTTCCAGATCAACCGGTGGCCGGCGTCTCGCCCCCTTTGCCGGCACGTGCGAGCACCGCATTCGCAAAGTCCGTCACCGAGATCACCGTCGACCCGTCGTCCTGCACATCCAGTTGGCGCAGTCCATCACGAAAGTCTTGGTCCCAAAAAGGATAGACACTCAACTCGACGCGTTCCTCTCCGGAGCGCAGCTGCACGAAAGAGAGCTCGAGATCGGTGGAGCCGGCATGCAATCGCGCGTGGTTGATGCGTGCCGCATGCCGCAATCCAGCATCGATATCGTCCTTGGCCACATCAACCGGAGAGCCACTCGCGGACAGCGGCCCCAGCGCCTCCTCCAATCTCGGCAAGAATTTGGACCGCACTCCGATGGCCAGATCGTCACCCGCGTTCAACCTCACGTGACGTGCCGACTGCAGCGCATCTCCGAGCCACTGCGGGAGCGCAGGTGTCTCCCGGGCGCTGAACGAGATCTCTCTCGTCCATCCGGCCGGGTCGTCCGTCGACAGCCGGTGCTCGAGCCGCCCGAACACCGGATCGTCGAGGACATCATCGGGCGGAGCGCTGTCGCCACGGTCGAAAATCCGGACCCGTACCGTCCGGTCGCCCCGTTCACCTGCGGTCTCCAGTACGACGCGGGGGTTCCCACCGGTCGAGCGAGCCGAATAGGCAGCCGTATCGCTCAGGGTCAACCCGATATCGTCCCTTCGCCCAGCGGGCCAGTCCGGCAACTGTTCGTCGAGCCAATCCCACGCCCGCGAGGTTCCTTCGGCATCCGCGCGGCGCAGGGTCAGTTCGGGGGCATCACCGGAGAAGTCCCGCGCCGAAGCGGCTATCAGCTGTTCTGCTCGCTCACTGGCGCGTTCACCTGTGGATGCGCCCACCACCGCCTGATCGGCGTGCTGTTGAGTAATGCGCGACTCCCCGATCGAACGCTTGCCCAACAGATCGACCAGGTTGTCACGCATTCGCCGGTAGAGTTCGTCCCCCTCCCACCTCACCGGTCATCACCCACAGTCAGTGCCGTTGCGCTTCATCGATGACCGGTCAGAATGCCAGCGGGTGGCGGATGAACAGGCGGGCCGCAGCACAACTCTGCGAGAACCCGCCGACCCACATCGTCTTGTAGAACACCACTTTTTCACAGTAGGGGATTACGCGGGGTACCGGCCAGCTCCCGGCACTGTCGATCGCACCACCGCACTATCAGCGTCCCCTCGGCACAGCGTCCCAGGTCGTCGGCACACAACCCGGTCGACCGGCCCAGCAGCGGACACCACCGTCGGCGAATCCGCGCTCCGTCCGGGATGCCCCTCGCAGGGTCGCCATTACCCAGCAGCCTCTACCCGGCGGTGAGGTCGCCGAGCGCGCCCAGCAGGAAATCGTTCACGGCCTCGGTCGCCTCCAGCTGTACCAGGTGACCGGCATTCGGGATACGCTGTACGGCACGCAGATCCGGTAGCAGGCCGCGCATCGTATCCAGGGGATCACGGCCGCTGAAACCTTCCATATCCGGATCGTTCTCGCCGTACACGAAATACACCGGCACCACGGGCACCGCCGCGGCGTAGTCGGCCGTCAGCTCCCAGTTGCGGTCGATCGCCCGGTACCAGTTCAGGCCGCCGGTGAAACCGGTGCGCTCGAAATCGGTGGCCAGGGTGTCGAACTCGGCCTCCGTGAGCCATTTCCACGGTAGTTCCGGCGCCACCGGGAGCGCATCGATGTACCGGGTGCCCGGTGGGTTCTTCCATACGTCGAGGTAGTGGTACTCCCCGCTCAGCGCGTAGTAGACGCGGGAGAGGAATTCCCGCGGCCGCTCGGCCAGGTGCGCGTCGGCCACGCCCGGTTCCTGGAAGTACTGCAGATGCAGGAAATGCCGTTCGGCCATCTTCCCCCAGTAGTACCCGGGTGGTTTCGGGGCGCGCGGCGCGAAGGGGTTGTTCAGCACGACCAGCCCGCGCACCCGGTCGGGCGCGCGCAGCGCGAGTTCCCACAGCAGGGCCGCACCGAAATCGACACCCACGAAAACCGCTCGGTCGGCGTCGATATCGTCGAGGAGTGCGAGCAGATCGCCCACCACGGCTTCGTTGGTGTAGTCGTCGATCGCCTCCGGCGCCGCGGTCCGGCCGGCGCCGCGCAGATCCGGAGCCATCGCCCGATACCCGGCCGCTCCGGCCGCGGCGAGCTGGCGATGCCAGACGTACCAGGTGTGCGGGAATCCGTGGCAGAAGATCACCGGGTGGCCCCGGCCCTGTTCGGCTACGTGCATCCGCACGCCGCCGGTGTCGACGAACCGGTGTGTCGGCTCCACCGCACCTCCCGAATACTAGAACGCGTTACAGTTTCACGGTAACGTCCCGGGACTGTGAGCGGAACACCGAACCCCCTGAAAAACCGGATCGCGGTCGTCACCGGCGCGAGTCGCGGAATCGGCAAAGGTATCGCACTCGAGTTGGGTGCCGCCGGGGCCACCGTCTACGTCACCGGACGGTCGGACGCACCGGGCGCGCTCCCGGGCACCGTCGGCGAAACAGCCGCGCGGATCGACGAACTCGGCGGAACCGGCGTACCGGTCGTCTGCGACCACCGCGACGACGATGCCACCGCCGCGGTCTTCGAACGGATCCGCGCCGACCACGACCGCCTCGACATCCTCGTGAACAATGTCTACAACTCCCCCGCCGCGGCCCGCTGGCTCGGCCGCAAGTTCTGGGAGGTACCGCCGAAGGCGTGGGACGAGACTTTCCAGGTGGGAGTCCGTTCGCACTACGCGGCCGCGGTTTACGCCGCGCCGCTGCTGTCGAAAGGTGGCGGACTCATCGTCAACGTGTCCTCCCCCGGCTCGCAGCGGTATATGCACAACGCGGTGTACGGGATCGCCAAAACCGCGCTGGACCGGATGACCGCGGACTTCGCGCACGATCTGGCCGATACCGACGTCACCGTGGTGTCGATCTGGCCGGGCATCGTCGACACCGAGCTACTGCAGATGGTGCCGGCCGACGCGGACGGCAACCGGGTGGTGACACTGCCCGGTGAGGGCAGTTTCGACCTGAATCAGGCGGAGAGCCCCCGGTTCGCGGGTCGCGCGGTGGTCGCCCTCGCGACCGACACCGAACGCCGGAAACGGTCCGGGCAAGCATGGAAGGTCGCCGATCTGGCCGGCGACTACGGTTTCACCGATGTGGACGGGCGGATCCCCCGCCACGACTGACCGGCGGTCAGGCGAACTTGATCTCCAGCCCGATCCCCAGGATCGCGATGAACCAGACCATGCCGGTGAAGATGGTGATGCGGTTGAGGTTCTTCTCGGCGACGGTCGACCCGGACAGACTCGACTGCATCCCACCACCGAACAGGCTGGACAGACCTCCGCCCTTGGCCCGGTGCAGCAGCACCAGCAGCACCAGCAGCAGGCTGGTGACGATCAGGAGGATATCCAGGAACATCCGCATGCCGCACAGTCTAGAGGGTGGTCCCGGTCGAATCCCATTCGCCGTCCGGCACGACCTAGGCCTGCGGTTCCACCGACACCAGGTGCGTGAGTGTCTCGTCGTGCGCGAATTCCGAGACCGCCCGTTCCCGCATCAGGTCCTGGGCGGTGAGCCGCACCTTGTGCTGCTGCATATGCTCGGACCAGGAACGCACCACGAACGCCTCCACATAGCGGTCGGTACTGCCCACATCGCGGTAGACCCGCCATTCCATTGCCCCGGTCCGCTGCCGGGACCGACCGACGAAACTCATCGCCGCGAGGAACTCCTCCACCTTGTCCGGGGGTACGTCGTAGTCCTTCAGGACCAGCACCGGGCCGTCGTCGGGGTCGGGTTCCACCGCGAGCTGCGGTTCCGGCCAGTACGCGTGCGGTGTCAGATCGAAGCCGGGCGCGAACTGACGCAGCGGCAGCCAGATGGTGCTGAGCGCGCACACACCGAGGCCCGCACCCGCCACCAGCAGGGCCGTGACCGGACCGTAGGCGCCCGCGACCAGACCCCACACCACCGACCCGATCGCCTGCCCGGCCATGAACACCAGCAGATACACCGAAAGTCCACGGGCCCGCACCCAGCCGGGCAGCAGCAACTGCATGGTCGCGTTCATGGTGGACAGGGTGAGCAGCCACGAGGCACCCGCGAAAACGAGTAACAGCAGCACCAGCGCCTCCGCCCGCAGCAGCGCGGTGCCACAGCAGGCGATCCCGAATACGACCGCGGCGACCGCGACCTGCTGGGTGGGAGTGAGCAGCGCCCGTACCCGGGCCAGTCCCAGCGCGCCGAGCACCGCGCCCACGCCGAGCGCGCCCAGCATGACACCGTATCCGGAGGAACCGAGCCCGAGCTGGTTGCGGGCGATCACGGGCAGCAACGCCCACAGCGCGCTGGCGGGCGCCACGAACAGCGCCGTACGCAGCAGGACCCGCCGGATCGCGGGCGCGGATCTGATGAAACGGGTCCCCGCCTGCAGGGCCGCGAGCGGGCGTTCACTCGGCAGATCCCTGGTCACCCGTGGGCGCCGCCAGAAAAGCAGGGCCGCGACGATGGCGGCGAACGAGACGGCGTTCAGCGCGAACACCAGTGCCGGACCCGACAGGGCCACCAGCACACCGGCGATGGCCGGGCCCACCGCCCGGCCGATGTTCATGTTCATACTGCCGAGCGCGGCGGCCGAGGGAATCTGATCACGCGGTACCAGTTCGGGCTGGATGGCCTGCCAGGCGGGTCCCACCACCGCCTGACCGCATCCCAGCAGGAACAGCAGGGTGAGCAGTACCGAAGGGGTGGTGTGACCGGCGGCGGTGGATACCGCCAGGGTGATCGCCAGTACCGCCATCGCGGACTGGGCGCCCAGTAACAGACGCCGGCGGTCCAGCAGATCGGCCAGGACCCCGGACGGGATGGCCAGGATCATCACCGGCAGCGTCGTCGCCGTCTGGACGAAGGAGACGAGTGCGGCCGCATTGGGTTCGTCGACCAGCACCCACTGCGCCCCCACCATCTGCATCCAGGTGCCCAGATTGGACACCAGCTGCGCGATCCACAGGGCGCGGTAGACCCGCAATCGCAACGGCGCCCAAGTGGAAACAGGTTTCGATGCGGCTGAGGTCACTCGGGACAGCATAGCGTCGTGCTCTGACTCGTCCGCGCGGTGAAGGAACCCGCGGCCGGTCCGCGACGGGCGGCGAACCCGATGCGGCGCGGCTCCTCGGCGCGGGCAGGGCCGCGGGCCGATATGCCGCACGCCGGTGCTCCCGGATACTCCACGATCAGGCGGTCAGCCGGTCGTCTTCGCTGATGAACAGCGTGGCGATCACGCTCACCACCGCAGTCGCCACCAGATATCCGCAGGCCACCCACGGTGTCGAACCGCCCAGCGCGATCAGGGCCGTGACGATCATCGGCGTCAGGCCCGATGCGTAGATTCCGGAGAACTGATAGACGAACGACAACCCGGTGTAGCGCACCTCGGCCGGGAACAACCCCGCGTACAACGTGCCCTGAGCTCCGTAGAACAGCGCGTGCGCCACACCGAACACCGCGATGATCGCCGCAGTGAACACCACGATGTTGCCGGTCTCGAACAACGCGAACACCGGATACACCAGCGCTCCGTAGGCCGCGATCCCGGCGATGTAGATCCGGCGTGGACCGAACCGGTCGGCGAGCAGCCCCGAGACCGGAATGAGCGCCGCCATCACCAGAGCGGCGACGGTGACCGCCACCAGTACCGGGACCTGTTCGAAACCGAGCTGCCCGGTCGCGAAGGTGATCGCGAAAACACCCCAGGTGTTGAACGCCGCGCCCTCACCCCAGCGCGAGAGCAGACCGAGGGCAGTATTGCGCCGGGCACGAGCGTTACCGAACAACTCGACCACGGGCACTTTCGATATCCGGTTGAGCCGGTCGACCTCGCGGAACGCCGGCGTCTCGTCGATCTTGAGCCGCACCACCAAACCGATCAGCACCAGCACCAGGCTCGCGCCGAAGGCGATGCGCCAGCCGTAGTCCAGGAACGCCGTCTCGCTCAGCGTGGTCCGGAGCAGCGCGAACACACCGGTGCCCAGGGCCAGCCCGAGTGCCAGGCCGACCTGCGGGTAGCTACCGAACAGTCCCACCTTCTTGCGCGGACTGTGCTCGACAGCCAGTAGTACCGCGCCGGCCCATTCACCACCGAGCGCGAAACCCTGCAGCATCCGCAGCAGCAGGAGCAGGATCGGCGCGGCGACACCGATCGCGGCGGCGGTGGGCAGCACCCCCATCAAAGCGGTGGAACCACCCATGATCGCCATCGTCAGTGCCAGTGTTCGTTTCCGCCCGATCCGGTCGCCGATATGACCGAAGACGAGGCCGCCGATCGGCCGCATCACGAAACCGACGGCGAAGGTCGCGAACGACAGCATGGTCCCGACGAACGCGCTGTTGTTCGGGAAGAAGAGCTTGTCGAACACCAGGCTCGCCGCAGTGGCATAGAGGAAGAAGTCGTACCACTCGACGGTGGTACCGATCAGGCTCGCCGCCACCGCTTTCCCGGTGTCGGCGGCCCCGAGCCCGTCCGCGGGCGGTGTGGCGCGATCGTCCGGGCGGACCTCGGCAGGCCCCGTTTCCAGTAGTGACATCGTGTTCCCTCGCTCCCGCGTCGATCGCCGAGCGAGGATATGAGGACAACGGCGCAGGTAGGAAGCGTTGTAATCAGCAAGATTCGAGCAACGGGCGGGTTCGGCGCCCGGGAGCAGGGCCGCGTGCCGGGTAGCATCGGCGTCATGCCGGGACCAGCGCTCCGAATCGGTGCGGCCCTGTCGCTGCTACTACTCGCCGCGACGGCGTGCTCGGACAACGAGCCGACGCCGACCGCACCCGAACCCACCCCGATGGGCCACACCTATATATCCACCGAGGTCACCGGCACACCCATCCCCGGCGGCGGTCCGCTCACCCTCACCTTCGCCGACGACCGGATCTCGGCGGCGGCCGGATGCAACACCCACAGCGGTGCGGTGGATCTGCGCGACCACGTCCTGCATGTTTCCGAGCTCGCGAGCACGCTGATCGGCTGCCCGGGCGACCGGGCCGACTCCGACGGCTGGGTCGGCGACCTGCTGCGCGCGGACCCCGGCTGGCAGCTCGATCACGATCGGCTGACGCTGACCGGGAAGGGCAGCACCGTCGTGCTCACCGACAAGAAGGTGCTGCAACCGGACCGTCCGATCCGCGGCACCGAATGGGTGGTGACCGGCCTGCTCACCCCGGACGCCCAGATCTCCTCGCAGACCGTCGACCGGGTACGGCCCAACTTGACCATCGGCGCCGACGATTCGCTCACCGGTTTCGCCGGCTGCAACCGGCTCACCGGGCGCGCCGTCGTGACCGACGCCCCGGCGGGCGCCGAGATCGCGTTCGGCGCGGCGACGACGCGTTTGATGTGCGCACCCGAGATCATGGAGGTCGAACACGCGGTACTGGCCGTTCTGCAGGACACGGCCCGGGCCACCGTCGACGGCGACACCCTCACCCTGCGCACCCCCGACGGCGACGGTCTGATCCTGCGCGCCGAATAGCGTTCCGGACGTCGGTGAGCGCGCCGGGCCCGGTGGAGTTCCGGCCGACGCGATGCACCCGCAGACGAGTGCCGCACACCCGAACCGCTACGAAATACGCTCCCAGGTAGCATTTTTCATCACATATCGCCTGCCGATGCCGTGCAGGACGCCGCCCTCCGCCGTCCGCAGATCGGCGTCCCGGCCTTCCTCGACGAGAGTTCCGGTCACCTCGAAGGCTGCGTACTGGTCGCTTTCGGACCATTCGGATAGACCGTCGATATACACATGAGCATCGCCACCGCATCGGAGGACGGCTCCGTGAGCGGCGTTCTCGGCGATACCGAACAGAATCGCAGTGTCGTCGACGTAGTCGGCGAGGTCCATGCGCACATCCTAACCAGGACCCCGGCCGTGGTCCGCCGAACGAAGTACCGGCTTCCGCCCGCAGCCTCCGCTCACTGAACTGCCCTGGCGAAACCGAGACAGATCACGTAGCTGTCGAAATCCGGGCGGCCGGAGAAGAACTTCTCCGGCGAGTTCTGCTGCACCGCCATCGGGATGGCAGAGCCACTCGATTCCGGATACATTCTCCAGTCTCCGTGATTGGCATTCCACCAGCTACCGGTCGAGGCGTCGTACAGTGCGTAATCGAAGTTTCCGTATCCGGGCTTGCCGCGGTTGTAGTCTCCCGACATATCGACCTGACCGGTCGCCGGGTCCGGTTCGAACAGAGCGGAATCGGGTGTCTGCAAGGCCCGGACACCGGTTACCCCGTCTTTCACCACCGGGTTCCCTTTGCTGTCCCGTATTGTTTCCTGACCGGACCAGAAGTGCTTCGAGTATATTTCCACCTTCCACTCGGCGGGATCGGCGGAAGGCAGATGCCGATCCACATCCCGTAGCAGAGCCAGATCGGGGTCCGTTTTCACCAGGCGCATGAATTCGCCGATATCCTTCGGGCCGGTGGCAATGATCGCTTCGAATTTCTCCGCATAGTTCGACACTCTGTCGAAGGCGCGCTGGTTGCTCTCGATCCTCACCTCGCGCCGAGCAGCCATGACATCCCCGATATCGCTGTTGGCGATATCGGACCATACGTGCCGTGCCTGCGCGCGCTCTGTCCAGATACTTCTGGATCCGCTCGACATACTCGGGGGCAGGTGTCGTGGTGCCGTCCTTGTTCTTGTGGGACCAGCCCGTCCCCCGTTCCGCCACGAGAGCCTCCGCCTCGTCGAGCCGTTGCCGCCAGCGCTTCACTCGCACGTTCGCGATCTCTCCGGGCACCAGAATTCTCTCCACCGAGTGGATCGCACCGTGCGAAACCGGATCAGCGAACGCCAGGTTCGCGGGCGGCCCCGCCTCGACTTCCAACAGCCCGAGACGAACCTTCACGATGCCGATACACCCCTGGCCCAGCACTTTCCGTTCGGCGTCGGTCATCTCCCGGCCGTGCCGGCGCTCCCACATCGCGATGTAGTCGTCCACCGGATAGCGGCGCTGCGCGGGTACGGGAACGGAACCGCCGACGGTACGACGAGAATCCGACGGGGCAGCCGGCACTCGGTTCGCGTTGCCGGTCCCATCGACCGTTCCCCGGCTCTGTTCGACGAGCCGCCGGCCGCGCTCCTCAGCGCCACCCACGCTTCTGTGTGCCGTGCGAACCTCGTCCGCCAGGTCGCCCAGCGTGCCGGACAGGTGGGGTGCGGTCCGTCGGCCGAGCAGTTCGACCATGGCGTCCCGCATCCGCCGGAGCCACTCGTCCGGCAAATCCCCGACCGCACCCCTCATCCCCGGCCACCCCGGCGGTCGCACGCGACGGGTACGGCCGCAGATCTCATCGTCGAATCACCGACTCCACCGCACAGCGGGATCACCGCCGGATCGATCACGCCGGAGTCCGGCAGGGGTTCGGCCGACCGCCCGAACCGACGCCCCGCAACCGGCAGCGATACACCACGGACAGTCCTGAGCACTACTCGAACGCGATCCACCGCCGGCCTCGGAAACCTTACGGCGGAAGCAGGTTCGGAGATGTGGCCGGGCTCCACCCACCGCACCGGGTTCGTCCCGGCACCGGATGAACCGTACCGCCGATACCGGTATTTCCGTCCGGCCTTTCGCAATCCCGGCCGGTTCCGGCTTCACCGATCCGATTCGAAAACAATGCGGCCCGCCGGTCGGAAACCGGCGGGCCGCATCGGGATTCGATCGATCAGGGCAGTGGCCCGCCCGCCGCGATGGCGGACAGCGTGGCGAATTCGTCGCCCTTGAGCGACGCCCCGCCCACCAGGGCCCCGTCGATATCGGTCTGCCGGGTCAGCTCGCCGACGTTCTTCGCGTTCACCGAACCGCCGTAGAGGACCCGGACGGTCTCGGCGACCTGTTCCCCGGCCAGCTGCACCAGTTCGCCGCGGATCGCACCGCATACTTCCTGCGCGTCGGCGGGAGTCGCGACCTTACCGGTACCGATCGCCCAGACAGGTTCGTAGGCGATCACCACCTTCGCGATCTCCTCGGCCGACAGACCCTTCAGCGAACCTCGCAGCTGCTCGAGGTTGTACTCGACATGGGTGCCCGCGTCGCGCACATTCAGGCCCTCACCGATGCAGACGATCGGCGTGATGCCGTGCTTCAGCGCCTGCTTGGCCTTCGCCAGCACCGTGGCGTCGTCCTCGTTGTGGTACTGACGGCGCTCGGAATGCCCGACCACCGCGAACGCGCAACCCAGCTTCGCCAGCATCGCCGCGCCGATCTCACCGGTGTAGGCGCCCGATTCGTGCACCGAGACGTCCTGCGCACCGTAGGTGATGCGGAGCTTGTCGCCCTCGACCAGCGTCTGCACGCTGCGAATATCGACGAACGGCGGGATCACCGTGACATCGACCTTGTCGAAGTACTTGTCGGGCAGCGCGAATGCGATCTTCTGCACCAGGGCGATGGCCTCGAGGTGGTTGAGGTTCATCTTCCAGTTGCCCGCGATCAGCGGTTTCCGGGCCATCTACGCGCCCTCCGCTTCCCCGAGCACGCTGATACCGGGCAGCGTCTTGCCCTCCAGGTATTCCAGCGACGCGCCGCCACCGGTGGAGATATGCGAGAAATCGCCCTCCGGGATACCCAGCGCCCGCACGGCCGCGGCGGAATCGCCGCCACCGACCACGGTGAACGCGCCCTTACCGGTGGCCGTCGCGATGGCCTCGGCCACCCCGCGGGTCCCGGCCGCGAACTTCTCGAATTCGAACACACCCATCGGGCCGTTCCAGAACACAGTGCGCGCCTCGGTGAGCAGCGCCGCGAAACGCTCCACCGATTCGGGGCCGATGTCCAGGCCCAGCCACCCGTCCGGGATCTCGTGCGCCGGAACGACCTTCGACTCCGCGTCGGCGGAGAAGGAATCGGCGACCACGATATCGCGCGGCAGATGAATGACGTCGGCGTAGCGATCCAGCAGACCCTTGCAGGTATCGATCATCTCCTCCTGCAGCAGCGAGGAGCCGACCGAGAGACCTTCGGCAGCCAGGAAGGTGAAGCACATCCCGCCACCGATGACCAGGGTGTCGACCTTGGGCGCCAGCGCCTCGATCACCGCCAGTTTGTCCGATACCTTGGACCCGCCGAGCACCACCGCATACGGGCGGTCGGTGGATTCGGTGAGCTTGGCCAGCACCTCGGCCTCCGCCGCGACGAGCGTGCCCGCGTAGTGCGGCAGCAGTTTCGCCACGTCGTACACCGACGCCTGCTTGCGATGCACCACGCCGAACCCGTCGGAAACGAACGCACCGTCGTCGCCGACCAACTCCACCAGTGCGGCAGCCAGTTTCGCGCGCTCGGCGTCGTCCTTGCTGGTCTCGCGCGGATCGAAACGGATGTTCTCCAGCAGCAGCACATCCCCGTCGGTCAGGCCCTCGGACCGCGCCAGCGCGTCCTGACCCACCACATCACCGGCCAGCTGCACATTGCGGCCCAGTTCGGCGGCGAGCCGGGTCGCCACCGGAGCCAGCGACAGGGCCGGGTCCGGGGCACCCTTCGGACGACCGAGATGCGCGGTGACGACCACTTTCGCACCGGCTTCCACCAGCGCCCGGATGGTCGGCACCGATGCTGCGATCCGGCCCGGATCGGTGATCTGCCCGTTGTCCAGCGGTACGTTGAGGTCGGAGCGCACCAGCACACCGCGCCCCTCGACACCCTCGGCGAGGAGATCTTCCAGAGTTTTGACAGTCACGCCGTTCCTCAGAGGGATTTGCCGACGAGGCCGATGAGGTCGGCGAGACGGTTGGAGTAGCCCCACTCGTTGTCGTACCAGGAGTAGACCTTCACCTGGTCGTCGATCACCTTGGTGAGCGGCGCGTCGAAGATCGACGAGTGCGGGTCGGTGACGATATCGCTGGACACGATCGGGTCGACGCTGTACTTCAGGATGCCCTTCAGCGGTCCCTCGGCAGCGGCCTCGAACGCCGCGTTGATCTCGTCGACGCTCGCCTTCTTGGCGAGATCGGCGGTCAGGTCGGTGATCGAGCCGGTGGGGATCGGCACCCGCAGGGAGTAACCGTCCAGCTTGCCGTTCAGGTCCGGAAGCACCAGGCCGATGGCCTTGGCCGCACCGGTGCTGGTGGGGACGATGTTGACCGCGGCGGCGCGGGCCCGACGCAGATCCTTGTGCGGGCCGTCCTGCAGGTTCTGGTCCTGCGTGTAGGCGTGAATGGTGGTCATCAGGCCCTTGACGATGCCGAACTCGTCATGCAGCACCTTGGCCAGCGGGCCCAGGCAGTTCGTGGTGCAGGAGGCGTTGGAGATGATGTTCTGGCTGCCGTCGTACTTGTCGTCGTTGACACCCATCACGATGGTGATGTCCTCGCCCTTGGCCGGGGCCGAGATGATGACCTTCTTGGCGCCGGCGGCGAGGTGCCCCTTGGCCTTGGTGGCGTCGGTGAAGATACCGGTGGACTCGACCACCACGTCCACACCCAGGTCGCCCCACGGCAGCGCCGCCGGGCCCTCCTTGATGGCCAGCGCTTTGATGCGCTGATCGCCCACCACGATGGTGTCCTCACCGTCGAGCGACACATCCTGGGGCAACCGGCCCAGGATCGAGTCGTACTTCAGCAGGGTGGCGAGGGTCGCGTTGTCGGTGAGGTCGTTGACCGCCACGATCTCGATATCGGTGGTGCCGAGCGCCTTCTGCGCCTCCACCGCCCGGAAGAAGTTGCGTCCGATACGACCGAAGCCGTTGATACCTACCCGGACAGTCACGTTATCGCTCCTCAGCTGTCAAGCGGATCGTTCCGATGCCCTGTTCACCCTAATGCCTCGCGGTCACCTCTCCGACAGGCACCTGGCGTTGGTGAGCACCGGGTATCGGAGCACCCGGCCGGAACACTCCGGCAGCTCCACGCGGGCCACGGGAGAATGGCGGAGATGCCGAAAGAACCCACTCCCACGACCCCGCACGTCCGCTTCGCCACCGCCGCCGATACGCCACGCGCCACCAGGACACTCACCCGGGCCTTCGCCGACTATCCGTGGACCCGGCACACCCTCGCCGCCGACGATCACGAGCTCCGCCTGGCCGCCTTCCAAGAACTTTTCCTCACCCGGATCGGGCTCCCGCACGGCAGCGTCTGGGTAGCCGACGACGGCGACGCGGTCGCGGTGTGGACCACCCCGGCCACCGATGCGGCGGCGGTGTTCACCGAACTCGCTCCACGCTTCGCCGAACTGGCCGGCGACCGCGCCGCCGCGCACAGTGCGGCGGAAGCGGCCCTGGCACCCCACCGACCGACCGGGCCCGTGTGGTTCCTGGGTGCCGTCGGGGTCGACCCCGCCCGCCGCGGACGCGGGCTGGGCCGCGCGGTGATCGAACCCGGCCTGGCCGCCGCGGAACGTGACGGTATCCCCGCTTTCCTGGAGACGTCCACCGAGGCCAACGTCCGTTTCTACGAACGTCTCGGGTTCCGGGTCGGCGCCGAGGTGGAGATTCCGGACAACGGGCCCCGGACCTGGTGCATGCTGCGTTGAGGCCGACGACCGCGAGAGTTGCGGCCGGTGCCGCGGAGCGCACCTCCGCCGCACCGGCCGGACGGATGACCGACGGACGCCCGGTGCGGCGGAGCGGAGTCCTCAGGCGTCGTCGAGAAGCTCCGCCGTGACCGCCGATTCCGTATCCGGAACCCCCAGTTCTTTCGCCCGCCGGTCGGCCATCGACAGCAGGCGCCGGATCCGGCCCGCCACCGCGTCCTTGGTCATCGGCGGATCGGCCAGCTGGCCGAGTTCTTCGAGAGAGGCCTGCCGGTGCTCGACCCGCAGCTTCCCCGCCGCGGCCAGATGGTCCGGTACGTCCTCGCCGAGCAGTTCCAGGGCCCGTTCCACCCGTGCCGCCGCCGCGACCGCGGCACGCGCCGAGCGACGCAGGTTGGCGTCGTCGAAATTGGCGAGCCGGTTGGCGGTGGCGCGCACTTCCCGCCGCATCCGCCGTTCTTCCCAGGTGAGCCGGGTGTCCTGGGCGCCCATCCGGGTGAGCAGGGCGCCGATCGCCTCACCGTCGCGGACCACGACCCGGTCGGTGCCGCGCACCTCGCGGGCTTTGGCCGAGATCCCTAGCCGCCGGGCGGCACCGACCAGCGCCAGGGCGGCTTCGGGTCCGGGGCAACTCACCTCCAGGGCCGAGGAGCGGCCGGGTTCGGTGAGCGATCCGTGAGCCAGGAAGGCACCGCGCCAGGCGGCTTCCGCGTCGGCGACACTGCCACCGACCACCTGTGCCGGTAGTCCCCGCACGGGACGTCCGCGTACATCCAGCAGCCCGGTCTGCCGCGCCAGGGCTTCGCCCTCCTTCGCGACACGGACCACGTACCGGGAGGATTTGCGCAGGCCACCGGCACTGAGCACATGCACATCCGACCCGTATCCGTAGAGTTCGAAGATCTCCCGCCGTAGCCGCCGGGCAATGGACCCCATATCGACTTCGGCTTCGACTATCACCCGCCCACCGACGATATGGAGGCCGCCGGCGAAACGCAGCAGGGCGGACAGTTCGGCTTTGCGCGCACTCACCTGTGTAACGGCGAGCCGGCTCAGCTCGTCTTTCACTTCGGCTGTCATCGCCACGAGACGTGCTCCTTTCCACCCAACCCGGACCGCACATCCTGAACCGTGTGCCGTCCCTCGACTCGAAGCCCCGGCAGTTGTGGCCGTGGTTCGCGGATCAGTTGATCCAGTGCGGCGGCGAGCTTTCCGGAGTCGTGCCGGTCGGTTCCCGCGTCGGCGACATCGGAAAAGACTACTCGCGCCCGTAATTGACCGGCAGCTCTGGCCACATGCTCACGCTCCCGCCCTTCCGGCACGCACCCGGAGTCGACCAGAACCTCGTCGACCGCGAAATCCGGTGCGTGCTGGGACAATACATGCAGATGCCGTTCGGCGGAGAACCCCGCGGTCTCACCCGGCTGCGCGGCGAGGTTCAGGATCAGCACCTTACGCGCCCGGGTGCGCACGAGCGCGTCACGCAACCCCGGTACCAGCAGATGCGGTATGACGCTGGTGAACCAGGAGCCGGGCCCGAGGATCACCGCGTCCGCTCGTTCGATGGCGGCGGTGGCTTCGGCGCAGGACGGCGGGTCGGCGGGCAGCAACCGCACCCGCCGCACCTTTCCCGGTGTGGTGGCGACCGCGACCTGGCCGCGGATACAGCGGCTCACCCGCGGATCGGCTTCCAGCCCGGCGACATCGGCCTCGATATCCAGCGGGATATTCGACATGGGCAGTACCCGCCCGCTGATACCGAGCAGCGCGCCCACCTGATCGAGCGCGGCGACCGGGTCGCCGAGCACCTCGGTGAGTCCCGCGAGCAGCAGATTGCCCACGGAATGGCCGGCCAGGGCGCCGGTCCCCCCGAACCGGTGCTGCACGGTGCGGGTGAGCACCCCGTCGGCGTCGGCGGCCAGCGCCGCGAGCGCCATCCGCAGATCACCGGGCGGTGGTACACCCAATTCGGCGCGCAGCCGCCCGGAGGAGCCGCCGTCGTCGGCGACCGTCACCACCGCACTGATCCGGCGGGTGATCCGCCGGACCGCGGACAGGGTCGCGTACAGCCCGTGCCCGCCGCCGAGTGCGACGACCGCGGGATCGGATGGGTCGGCGGAACCGGGCTCCGAGGTCGTCATTCGCGCCCCAGATCCCGGTGCAGTACCCGTACCGCGTCCACCGGCCCGTCCGCGCCCTCGTCGATCCGGCTGCCGGTGATCTTGCCGAGGGCCTCGGCGATCGCGACGCTGCGATGCCTGCCGCCGGTGCAGCCCACTGCGACCGTCATGTAACGCTTCCCCTCTTGGCGATAACCCTGGGTGGTCAGCTCGATCAGGTGATCACAGGTCCGCAGATAGTCGTCGGCACCCGGACGCGACAGCACATAGTCGCTGACCACCGTTTCCTGACCGCTGTGCTGACGGAGTTCAGGTACCCAGTGCGGGTTGGGCAGGAAACGCACATCCAGCACCATGTCCGCGTCCAGCGGGACACCGTACTTGAAGCCGAAGGATTGAACGGTCAACTGCAGTGCCGCTGGCGTGCCGCCGCCGTAGACCTCCTCCAATTTCCGGTGCAGTTGGTGGATGGACAGTTCGGTGGTGTCGATGACCACGTCGGCGGCGGCCTTCACGCCGGCGAGCCGGACCCGTTCGGCGGCGATTCCCGCCGACAGTGTCCCGTCGGCACTGTCGTTCTGCAGCGGGTGGCGGCGCCGGGCGAAACCGAAGCGGCGGATCAGCACATCGTCGGAGGCCTCCAGGAAGAGGATCCGGGTGGGGACGCCACGGGTCCGCAGCTGTTCGATGACCGCGGGCAGGTCGCCGGTGAAGAAACGGCTGCGCACATCCATCACGATCGCCAGCCGCCGGATGGGCGGATCGGCGGAGGAACCCAGCTCCACCATGCGGCCGATCAGTTCCGGCGGCAGGTTGTCGGTGACATACCAGCCCAGATCCTCGAGTACCCGCGCGGCCGTCCCCCGCCCCGCACCGGACAGGCCGGTCACCATCACGACTTCGACCGGGGTGCCCGGGCCGGATTCGGTACCCGGCACCACCTTCGTACTGTTGTTCGATTCGACGCGAGTCATGTACCACCCGGATCTTGTTCGGGAATGCGTTTCGGTCACCTTGCTGTAGGGTCGCGCCCGATCTGCTACCGCGGGACGCAGGAACAAACGTACGTGACCGGCGCCGGTCGCCGCGCAGTTGCGGCGGGCGCCGCGCCGGGCGCTATCGCTCGTGCAGCGCGGCCAGTACCGCTTCCGCCGTGGCGCGCCCGATACCGGGAACCTCGATGATCTCCTCGACGGTGGCCTCCTTGAGCCGCGCGACCGAGCCGAAATGAGTGACCAGCGCGGTTCGCCGGGTCTCACCGAGGCCGCGTACCGCATCCAGCGCGGACGCGGTCATCCGGCGGGACCGTTTGCTGCGATGGAAGGTGATGGCGAAGCGGTGTGCTTCGTCACGTACCCGCTGCAGCAGGTAGAGCGCCTCGCTGGTACGCGGCAGCACCACCGGGTCGGGTTCGCCGGGAACCCAGACCTCTTCCAGGCGTTTCGCCAGGCCGACCACCGCGATATCGGTGATACCGAACTCCTCGAGCACTTCGGCCGCGGCAGCCACCTGCGGCGCGCCACCGTCGACGACGTAGAGGTTGGGGGGATAGGCGAATTTGCGCGGCCGCCCGGTCTTCGGGTCGATTCCGGGCCGGGTCACGATCTCGGCTTCGGCGTCCGTGTCCCCGGAAGCGGCACCGTCGTCTGCCGCGGACGTGGCGAAATCCGCGACCGGGACCGCCCCCGCGAGGTCCGCCTGCTCGGTGGCGTCGCGCTCCCGGCGCAGCCGGGCGAACCGGCGTCTGGTCACCTCCGCGATACTGGCGACATCGTCGGAGCGCCCCTCCCCCGCGGCCTCCCGGATGGCGTAGTGGCGGTAGTCGGATTTCTTGGGCAGCCCGTCCTCGAAGACCACCAGGGAGGCCACCACATCGGTGCCCTGCACATGGCTGATGTCCACGCATTCGATCCGCAGGGGCGCGGTATCCAGGTCCAGCGCGTCCTGGATGTCCTGCAGCGCCACCGAACGCGAGGTCAGGTCACCGGCGCGGCGGAGTTTGTGCTGGGCCAGCGCTTCCTTGGCATTACGGGCCACGGTTTCGGCGAGGGCCTTCTTGTCGCCGCGCTGCGGGACCCGCACCCGCACCGACGCACCGCGCAGCGTCGACAACCAGCGCTGCACCTCGTCGACATCGGCCGGGAGTTCGGGCACCAGCACCTCCCGCGGCACCACGGCCGCCGCCTGCTCCCCCGCGGTCTGCTCGGCCACCGCCGCCTGCTCCCCGTAGAACTGGGTGAGGAACTGCTCCACCAACGCGGCCAGCTCACCACCGTGTTCGGGGGTATCGGCGGCGTCACCGGATTTGTCCACCACCCAGCCGCGCTGACCGCGTACCCGGCCGTCCCGGACATGGAAGATCTGCACGGCGACCTCGAGGTCGTCGCCGGCGAAGGCGATCACATCGGCATCGGTGCCGTCGCCCAGGACGACCGCCTGTTTCTCCAGCGCCCGGCGCAGGGCCTGCACATCGTCGCGGAGTCGCGCCGCGTTCTCGAAGTCGAGGTCCTCGGCGGCGGCCTGCATCCGCCGTTCCAGATCCTTGACCATCCGGTCGGTGCGACCGGCCAGGAAATCACAGAAATCCTCGACGATCCGCCGATGTTCCGCGGCGGAGACCCGACCCACACACGGAGCCGAACACTTGTCGATATAGCCGAGCAGGCACGGCCGGCCCATCTGGTTGTGCCGTTTGAAGACCCCGGCCGAGCAGGTACGGGCGGGAAAGACCCGGAGCAGCAGATCCAGGGTCTCCCGGATCGCCCAGGCGTGGGCGTAGGGGCCGAAGTACCGGACCCCCTTCTTCCGGGCGCCCCGGTAGACGAAAAGCCGCGGGTACTCCTCGTTCAGGGTGACCGCCAACACCGGATAGGACTTGTCGTCGCGGTAGCGGACGTTGAACCGCGGATCGAATTCCTTGATCCAGTTGTATTCGAGCTGTAGCGCTTCCACCTCGGTGGACACCACCGTCCATTCGACGCTCGCGGCGGTGGTGACCATCTGACGGGTCCGCGGATGCAGGGCGGTGATATCGGCGAAATACGAGTTGAGCCGATTACGCAGGCTTTTCGCCTTGCCGACATAGATGACCCGGCCGTAGGAGTCCCGGAACTTGTAGACACCGGGTTCGAGCGGAATGGAGCCGGGCTGCGGCCGGTACGTCGCGGGATCTGCCACGTATCCAGCGTAGTAGCGGCCTCGGACACACTCCGCCGCCGGTCGGCGTGCTCCGGTGGCGATCCGCCGGGGTATCGGTCCGCCGGGGGACGGGTCGCGCGGTGTGCGGGTTTCCGCGCATGCGGGCTGCGGTGGCGGTGCGATGGATCGCCCGGCCGGGATCCTCCTGCCGCGACGCGGCACACTGCGGCGCGCACCCGGAGTATCGGCAGGTCCGGCGTCGCTTCCCCCGACCGGGGCGAGTTCACCCGCCGCCGGGGCCGCCGACCGCTAGAGTTCGAATATGCGCCCGATACAACGGATTCGGTACGCGCTGACAGTGACGGCGCTGCTCCTGGCAGGCTCGCTCAGCGGATGTTCCGACGACACCGGGGCCGCGGGCCCGTGTACGCCGGTACCGAACGGCACCCCGGTGACCGCCGCACCGGCGGCTGGTTCGGCCGCCCCGACCTCCCGGGATCTCGCGACGAACCCGGAGATCGCGTCCGGCTACCGCAGTGAGATGACCGCAGTCCGCACCAGTGGTTACGCCGTGTCCACCGCGAACTCCCACGCGACCCGCGCCGCCTGTGAGGTGCTGCGGGCCGGCGGTACCGCGGCGGACGCGTTGATCACCGCGCAGACGGTGCTGGGTCTCACCGAACCGCAGGCCTCGGGCCTCGGGGGCGGCGCATTCCTGCTCTACTACGACGCCGAGCACGAGACCCTGGACGCCTATGACGGCCGGGAGACCGCGCCCGCCCAGGCCACCGAGAACTATCTGCGCTGGATCAGCGATACCGACCGCACCGAACCGAAACCGGATACCCGGGCCAGCGGACGTTCGATCGGGGTGCCGGGAGTGGTCCGGATGCTTGAGCTCGCCCATTCCGAGCACGGCCACGTCCCGTGGCGGGAGCTGTTCGACCCCGCCGTCGCCATGGCGGATCAGGGTTTCGAGATCAGTCCGCGCCTGGCCGGCCAGATCGCGGACTCCGCGGCCGAACTGGCTCGCGACCCGGCCGCCGCCGAGTATTTCCTGAACCCGGACGGCTCGCCCAAGGCAGCCGGCGCCGTCCTCACCAATCCGGCCCTGTCGAAAACCCTGAACACCGTGGCCACCGAGGGCGCGGACGGGTTCTATACCGGTCCGATCGCACAGGACATCGTCACCGCCGCCGGTTCGCCGGCCGGCGGGCGCACCCCGAGCCTCCTGGAAGCCGCGGACCTCGACTCCTACCGAGCCGTGAAACGCACCCCGCTGTGCACCGCGTACCGCGCGCACGAGATCTGCGGTATGCCGGGACCGTCCTCCGGTGGTATCACGGTCGCCGCCACGCTCGGCCTTCTGGCGAACTTCGATCTGCCCGCGATGCCGCCGGAGCGGGTGGACCGTAACGGTGGCGTACCGCAGGCCGCGGCGGTTCATCTCATCGCCGAAGCCGAACGGCTCGCCTACGCAGACCGCGACAAATACGTGGCCGACCCGGATTACGTTCCACTGCCCGGTAATTCACCGGACACCCTGGTGAATCCGGAATACCTGGACAAACGCGCCGAGCTCATCGACCCGCACCAGAGCATGGGCACCGCGAAGCCCGGTGAATTCGGCCCCGCACCGGTGGGAATCGGACCCCAGCAGCCCGAACACGGCACCAGCCATATCTCCGTGGTCGACTCCTACGGCAATGCCGCCGCCATGACCACCACGGTGGAGTCGGCCTTCGGTTCCTTCCACATGGTCGACGGATTCCTGCTGAACAACCAGCTCACCGACTTCGCGACCGACCCGCTCGGCACCGACGGCAAACCGGTCGCCAATCGGATCGAACCGGGTAAACGTCCGCGGAGTTCCATGAGCCCGACCCTGGTGTTCGACGGCGGGGACGGTTCCGGACGAGGCGCGCTCACCCATGTCGTCGGCTCGCCCGGCGGTTCGGTCATCATCCAGTTCGTGGTGAAAACCCTTGTCGGCATGCTGGACTGGGGCCTGGATCCGCAGCAGGCGGTCTCCGCGGTGAATTTCGGCGCCGCGAATACGCCTGTCACCAATATCGGCGGCGAACACCCGGCGATCGACGCGAGCGACGACGGCCGCCACGATCCCCTGGTCACCAGGTTGCGGGAACGCGGTCATCAGGTATCGGTGGCCCCCCAGACCAGCGGACTCAGTGTGCTCGGCCGCGACGGTGACGCCGGCTGGGTCGGCGGTGCCGATCCACGGCGTGAGGGCGAGGTCCTCGGCGACACCCGCTGACCGGCCGCCGCCGGATCACCCGGAGCGGGTGATCCGGTGGGCGATGTTCGCGTGATCGGCTGAGGCAATGCCGAGTACCGATACCGCCGGGCTCTCCCGAGCCGAACTGACCGCGCTGGTCGCCGACGCGTTCGTCTACGGGTTCCCACTCGTCTTCGCTCTCCAGCAGGTCGAGCGGTTCATCGGTGCGGGAATGGGCAACCTGCCTCCGGCACCGTGGAACGAGTTCAGCCACGCCACCGCCCTGGCGGGACCGAAGGACACTTTCGTCTCCATCAACAACGACACCGTCTACTCGATCGCGAACATCGATATGGGCGGCGGCCCGGTCCGCCTCGATATCCCGGATGCGGCAGGTCGCTACTACGTGATGCAGTTCGTCGACGCCTGGACAGAAAACTTCGCCTATGTCGGCCACCGGTCCACCGGCACCCGCGCGGGGTCCTACCTGCTGGTCCCGCCGGACTGGGACGGTATGCCGCCGGAAGGTGTCGCCGTGATCGAATCTCCCACCACGGTCGCTACCATCGTCGGCCGGTGGGCCGTGGCCGGGGATGCCGACCTCGCGGCGGTGCGCGCGCTCCAGCAAAAGCTGCGACTGACGCCCACGGCCCCGGGATCGGGCCTGCCACGATCTGCGCCGGGAGTGCCGGAAGACCTCGCCTTTCTCGAACAGCTACGTGTCCGGATGCGTGCCTACCCGCCTGCCGAGCGCGACCGTCACTACCAGCGACGTTTCGAGCCGCTGGGACTGCTGGACACCGAGACTCCCTACGCCGATCTCGCCCCGGACCGGGCCGCCGTACTGCGGGACGGCCTCGCGGCCGGGAAGCAGCGACTCGAATCGGCGCTGACCCACAGCAGCACACCCCGGCAGAACGGCTGGAATCTGACCTATCACATCTTCGATTACAACCTGGATTTCTTCCAGATCGGCGCACGCGACGATCCGCACTGGAAGATGCCCGACGATCCGGACCGCTACCTGCTCCGCGCCGGTGCCGCCCGCGCCGGGCTGTGGGGCAACCACGGCTACGAGGCCGCCTACGCGATGGTCTACACCGACAGCGAAGGCCGTCCGCTCGACGGCACCCACCGCTACGAGCTGTGTTTCCCCGAGCCGCCACCGTGCGCTGCGTTCTGGTCGGTGACCATGTACGACACGCCGGATTTCTATCTGGTGGCCAACCCGATCGACCGCTACTCGCTCGGAGATCGCACCCCCGGGTTGCATATCGCCCCGGACGGTTCGCTCACCGTGGTGCTGGGATACGACGAACCCAGCGATCCGGACCAGCGCGCAAACTGGCTACCCGCCCCGGCGGGTACGTTCCGGCCGCTCCTGCGTATCTACGAACCGCTCGACGCCGTCTTCGACGGAAGTTACCAGCTACCACCGATCATCCGCGTCGATCCGTCACCGGCCGCGGGCTGACCACCCGCGGCCAGGTCGGTGTGCACACTCCGACTCCGAAATCGGTCCGCGCGCCCGGCTACCGGTCGGACGAGGTGTACTTCGCGCCGAGTTCACGGAGCCGGTCCAGGGCCGCCGCGGCATGGTCGCCGTCGTTGGATCGCACCGCCAGCATCGGTACGTAGTCGTCGTTCACCAGTTCCAGCCGAGCCCACGCCTTACGGTCGGGGAACGACACACCGCGGATATGTTTCCACTCGAACTCGTTGTCCCCGAGCACATTCCGGATCACCACACCGTTGCGGCCGGCTCGCACACGAGGCCGGGTGAGCAGCAGGACGGCCGCCGCGCCGAAGAACCCGATCGCCGCCATCGCGAACTGGTCCACCACCCGGAAGTTCACTCCGGTGTAGTCCGACCGCAGAAAGATCCCGAACAGCACGAACGCCACCAGCAGGACGGCCGCGACGATCACCGCCGTGCGCCGCGACCGACGCGGGCGCACGTCCAGTTCCCAGACGGCGTGCGGTTCCGCGCCGGAGGTCTCGCTCCGGCGCCGGATCCGGTCCACGGGCACGACTCAGCCCGCCGTGCGGAGCGCGCGGAGCGTGAGGGCGGCGTCCAATGCGGCCGCGGCCGCCTGTTCACCCTTGTTCTCCGCCGAATCCGGCAGTCCGGCCCGGTCGAGGGCTTGATGTTCGTTGTTGGTGGTGAGCACGCCGTTGGCGACCGGGGTGCTCTCGTCCAGCGATACGCGGGTCAGGCCGGCGGTCACCGAATCGCAGACATAGTCGAAATGGGGGGTGTCGCCCCGGATCACCACGCCGAGCGCGACCACGGCGTCGTGGGTGCGAGCGAGCTCCTGCGCCAGGACCGGCAACTCCATGGCTCCGGCACACCGCGCCACCGTGGTGTGGTGCACCCCGGCCTCGGCAGCGACGCGTTCGGCATTGGCGACCAGCGTGTCGCAGATCTCGGTATGCCAGCGCGATGCGACGATCGCCAGCCGCAGATCCTTGGCGTCCGCGAGCGCGAAGCTCGGTACTCCGGTGCCGCTCATCGGTTCCTGCCTTTCGATCCGGCTGTCGTCACTGCGCTGTCTCCCCGAGATCCAGGTCGTCCAGACCCACCAGATCGTGGCCCATCCGGTCGCGTTTGGTACGCAGGTAGCGCAGGTTTTCGGCATTGGCCCGCACCGGCATGGGCACCCGCTCGGTGATGCGCAGCCCGTAACCGTCGAGCCCGACCCGTTTGGCCGGATTGTTGGTCAGCAGCCGCATGGACCGCAGACCGAGGTCCACCAGGATCTGCGCGCCGGTCCCGTAGTCGCGGGCATCGGCCGGCAGCCCGAGCTCGATATTGGCGTCCACGGTGTCGTGCCCGGAATCCTGCAGCTGATAGGCCTGGAGTTTGTGCATCAGGCCGATACCGCGGCCCTCGTGCCCGCGCATGTACAGCACCACGCCCCGGCCTTCCGCGGCCACCATCTCCAACGCGGCATCCAGCTGCGGCCCGCAGTCACAGCGCAGCGAACCGAAGACATCACCGGTCAGGCATTCCGAATGCACCCGGACCAGGACGTCCTCGCCGTCGCCGACATCCCCGCGGACCAGCGCGACATGTTCGACGTCGTCGTAGATGCTCTGGTAACCGACGGCGGTGAACTCACCGTGCACGGTGGGGATCCGCGCCTGCGCGACCCGCACGACATGCTTCTCGTGCTTACGCCGCCAGGCGATCATCTCGGCGATCGAGATCAGCGCCAGTTCGTGTTCGTCGGCGAAAACCCGCAGTTCGTCGGTGCGGGCCATATGCCCGTCTTCCTTCTGGCTGACGATCTCGCAGATCACCCCGGCCGGTCGCAAACCGGCCATCCGTGCCAGATCCACGGCGGCCTCGGTATGGCCGGGCCGACGCAGCACCCCGCCGTCCTTGGCGCGCAGCGGCACCACATGGCCGGGCCGGGTGAGATCGTTCGGTTTGGCGTCGCCGTCGGCCAGCAGGCGGATGGTAGTGGCTCGGTCGGCACCGGAGATACCGGTGGTCACGCCTTCTTTCGCATCGACCGACACGGTGTAGGCGGTGCCGTGCTTGTCCTGGTTCACCGCGTACATCGGGGGCAGGCCCAGCCGATCGCAGTCGTCACCGGTGAGCGGTACACAGATGTAGCCCGAGGTGTAGCGGATCATGAACGCCACGAGTTCCGGGGTGGCCTTCTCCGCGGCGAAGATGAGGTCGCCCTCGTTCTCCCGGTCCTCGTCGTCGACCACGACGACCGGTTTCCCGGCCGCGATATCGGCGACCGCGCGCTCGATGCTGTCGAACCTGGTCACGTCTGCAATGCTCCATCTCGATAGGTCCCGATCACACTACTGGGTCTGTTCGGCCGGTCCGGGTGCGGCCGGAGTCGTCAGCCGCGCTGCTGGAGGCGTTCGACGTACTTGGCGATCACATCGACCTCGAGATTCACGACCGTCCCGGGGGCGGATGCGCCCAGATCGGTGAGGCTCAGCGTGGTCGGGATCAGCGAGACCTCGAACCAGTCCCGGGTGCCGTCGGCAGCCGCGGTATCGGTCCGGCCGAGCGCGGAGACGGTCAGCGAGATGCCGTTCACGGTGATGGACCCCTTCTCCACCACATACTTGGCGATCGCGTCGGGAAGCGATACCCGGACCACTTCCCAGTTGTCCGCCGGCGTCCGGGCCAGGATGGTGCCGGTACCGTCCACATGCCCCTGCACGATATGGCCACCGAGACGGCTGTTCACCGCGGCCGCGCGCTCCAGATTGACCCGGGAACCGGGTGCGAGCCCGCCGATACTCGAACGTCGCAGCGTTTCCCCCATCACATCGACGGTGAACGCCTCGTCGAGAACGTCGACCACGGTGAGACAGACGCCGTTGACCGCGATCGAATCGCCGTGCCCGGCATCGGAGGTGACCAGCTTCCCGCGGATGGTCAACCGCGCCGCGTCGGTCAGTTGCTCGCGGGCGACGATTTCGCCCAGTTCCTCGACGATGCCCGTGAACATGCCTTCTCCCGTTTTCGCGTCGGTGTTCCGCATACGGAACGGCGGGAGTGCCATCGAGTATTCCCAGTTCGCCGTCCACGACCAGACTAGTGGCCGGGTCCGGGGCCCGGCCATGACGTCGGCCACCCACCGGACACTCCGATCCACAAGCCGTCCAGCCGACAGGTGAAAACCGGAAATTTTACAGTTCGGAGATCACCGTCACATTTCTCCCGCGATCATCGATACCACTTCCGACGGGCCACTATCCGGTCCGGACCGAACTCATCCACTGCCGCTTTGCCCGAACGAGACCGCATCGAAACCCGAAATGTTTCTCGATTTGCACGCTCACAACGGCTGACGCAATATTGTGAGGTGACCGGTTCACCCGCCTCGACCACCCCGCGGAGCGGCCGGGCACACCACTCGTACGAGGACGGCCACCGCCGCGGAACACCGTGCGCCACAAGCCTTCATCACGACAACTGGATCCAACCGGAAAGCCGCCCGGCCGGACACGACCGGCCCCGGCGCGGAGATCCAGCGTCTCTCGGCCCAGCGACAGTGTTGTCCGGGCATCGGATCCCCGCACGCGGATCCGTCCGACCTCCGCGCCAGCGGTCGATGCCCCAGCCAGGCACGCCACCACTCGAGGAAGCCGAACCGCTATGACCACTTTCACCGAAGCCGCCCTGGAACGACACTGCCGGCGGTACCGGGAAAAGGATCTGCTGCCCGCGGTGGTCGATCCGGCCTCGAAACGCATCCTGCTGCATGTGGGCGCCACCTACGGCGCCGTCACCATGCCGACAGAACTCGGCGAACAAGTACTGGCCCGACTACGAGCGGCCGGAATCGCCGGACCGGTGTTCGCCCACCCCCGCGCCGGGCGCTGGACCTTCCTCACCGGCCCCACCCGGCTCGACGAATTCACCGCCACCGCGGCCGCCGAACTCTTCCGGCTCTACACCACGGTCGCCGGTACCGGCAGCCAGATCGTGTTGCCCTCGGCCGCCGACGAGGCCAGCGGATACCGCCTGTGGGTCGCCGGACCGGACGCGCTGGGCACCCGGCCGCCACAGCACACAGTGGTCGACACCGCCCGGGAAAGCGCCCGCGGTCGCCGCTGACCCGGCCGCCGCCGGTCACGACCATCGGCGGCAACGCGGAACATCAATGCGCGACGTGATGCGCCGACCAGCTGGATTCGGCCTGCCGACGCAACTTCTCCACGGTCGCGCCGGGATCCTCGGTGTTGTAGACCGCCGAACCCGCCACGAAACAATCGATCCCCGCCGCCGCCGCCTGCTCGATGGTGTCGGCATTGATCCCGCCGTCGATCTCCACCACCAACCGCAACTCCCCCGCATCGACCAGACGCCGGACGATCCTGGCCTTCTCCAGCACTGCCGGGATGAACGACTGCCCACCGAAACCGGGTTCGACACTCATCACCAGCAGGGTGTCGAAATCGCGCAGGATCTCCAGATACGGCTCGATCGGGGTATTCGGTTTCACCGACAATCCCGCCTTGGCCCCGGCGGCCCGGATATCACGGGCCACGGCCACGGGATCCTCGGTCGCCTCGGCGTGAAAGGTCACGTTGTAGGCGCCCGCCTCCGCGTACGGCGGCGCCCACCGGCCCGGATTCTCGATCATCAGATGGCAGTCCAGCGGAATATCGGTAGCCTTCAGCAGGCTCTCCACCACGGGTAGGCCCAGGGTCAGATTCGGGACGAAATGTGCGTCCATCACATCGACGTGCAACCAATCGGCGGTCGACACCGCATCGGCCTCATCGGCCAGCCGGGCGAAATCCGCGGACAGAATCGACGGGGCGATCATCGGAACTGTGGGACGGGTGAACGTGGGCTCGGACGCAGTCACACGCGGAGTGTAGGGCTGTGTTCATTGCCCCGCCTTCGGCGGGGGTGTCGGGGCCCTCGTAACCCCGGTTCTTCACTCCTGCGCTCCTCCGCTTCGCTCCCCCGCTCCGTCGCTCCGGAACCGGGGCGGGCCCCGACCACGGATGCAGACCATCGGAGTTAGGAGGGGTGGTGGATCGGGAAATCGTCTCGGGCTGGGGCGGGCACGACTTCGCCGGGTTCGGACGGTGAACTGGCCCTGGACGCCCACCTTCCGCACTGCTCGCTCCTCCGCTTCACGCACCCGCTCCGTCGCTGGAAGCGGGGCGGGCCTCGACCGTGTTCCTGGCCCGGTCTTCGGCAGGGCGGGGCGGTGCCCTCATCAACCCTGTTCTTCACTCCGGCGCTCAGCCGCTGCGCTCCTTCGCTCCGTCGCCCCGGAGCCGGGGCGGGCCCCGACCACGGATGTGGTCGATGTGGAGTAGGAGGGGTGGTGGATCGGAAACTCGCCCAGGAGTGCGGCGTGCACGAAATCGGCGGTGTCGGACGGTGATGTGCCTCTGGATGAGCGAGCCCTTCCGCCGCTTGCGATCGGTCGCCTCGCTTTCTCGGGATCGGACGGTTCCGGCGGGTGGTTCCGGCCACGGAAAGGTGGTGTTCGCTGCGGGGTCGCGACGGCCGGCGACCGGGTGTCGCGGCCGGGTTCGGGCTGCGGGTGTGACCCGCTCCCCTCATTGCGGGGGTTCGCCCATAGACTCGGCTGCGTGATCAATACTTCGGCGGAACAAGGGCTCCACGGTGCCCCGGTGGAGATTCGGGTGGCGGCATCGGTGAATCAGTTGCCGATCGTGCGCGGTCTCGCCGAGACTCTGGTCCTGCTCAGCGATTTCACCCTCGACGAAGTCGCGGATATCCGGTTGGCGGTGGACGAGGCCTGCTCGACGCTGATCGGCCTGGCTGCCCCGGATACGAGCCTGCAGTGTGTTTTCAGCATCGGTGACACCGAGCTGCGGGTGCTGGTCGCCGGGGTGGCGGGGCGGGAGGGGCTGCCCGATGCGCGAAGCTTCGGCTGGCATGTGCTGCGCACGCTGACCGATGCGGTCGATGCCCGGCAGGACCCCTTCGATCAGCAGGTTTCCGGATATCCGACAGCGGTCGAGTTCCGTCGGGTCCGGGGGAAAGCGTAGTGACCGAGCAAGAGAAACCGCTCGAATCTTCGGAGGACGAGCACGGCAAAGGTCCGGCGAACGAATCCGGCAGCACCGAGGCCGATTCCGCCGAGGCGGATGCCGAGGCCGATACCGAAACCCGGGCCGAACTGGAGAATTCGTCGTCGGCGGGCGGGTACGACGATGTCGCGGATCTGTTCGTCCGCTTGGCCGCGGCCCAGCCGGATTCGGCGGAGCAGGCGTCGCTGCGCAACGAACTGATCGCCCGGTGCATCCCGCTGGCCGACCATATCGCCCGCAAATTCAGCGGGCGCGGCGAACCGTTCGACGATCTCACCCAGGTCGCCCGGGTCGGTCTGGTGCACGCCGTGGACCGTTTCGATATTTCGCGGGGCTCGAACTTCCTGTCGTTCGCGGTCCCCACGATCATGGGTGAGGTCCGCCGGTATTTCCGCGACAACACCTGGGCGATGCGGGTGCCGCGCCGGGTGAAGGAGACCCACCTGCGGATCGGTGCCGCCGTGGATTCGCTGTCGCAATCACTGGGCCGTTCGCCGACGGCCAAGGAGATCGCCGCCGAACTGGACGTCGATCCGGACGAGGTGACTCAGGCTGTGATCGCCGGTAACGCCTATCAGCCGACCTCGATCGACGCGGCCTCGGTGGGCCGCGATACCGACGCGTCGCTGCTGGACACACTCGGCGAGGAAGAAGCGCAGTTCGACCGGGTCGAGGAATACGTGGCGATCCGGCCGCTGCTGGCCGGGCTGCCCGAGCGCGAGCGCCGCATTCTGACCATGCGGTTCTTCGAATCGATGACCCAGACCCAGATCGCGCAGCAGATGGGGATCTCGCAGATGCATGTCTCGCGCATTCTCGCCAAGACGCTGGCACGACTGCGCGACCAATCCTCGCGGGAGTAGTACGCGCGGTTGTTGTGCCCACTTCGCCGATCGGTCTACCCTCATCTCTGAGAGTGTGAGTGGGTATTCATCTCAATCGGCCACGGTCCGAGGCCCGCTTTCTCACCGAGCAACCGATCAGCCGGATCAGCCCGTAATCCGGCGCTCCTGCGGATCGCGCGTCGACGGCGACGCGGCAGAAGGTGATGTGAGTTATGACCGCTGAAACCATCGCCCGGCAATGCACCCTGTGCGAGGCCCACTGCGGCATCCTGGTGACCGTCGAGGACACGAAAGTCGCCAAGATCGAGGGAAATCCCGACGATGTGCTGTCCAAGGGCTACATCTGCCCCAAGGCCACCGCCATGGCCGGTCTGCACGACGATCCGGACCGGCTGCGCACGCCGGTACGCCGGGTGGGCGAGAAATTCGAGCCCATCGGCTGGGACGAGGCGTTTCAGGAGATCGGCACCCGGCTCCGGCAGGTCCGCCGCGATCACGGACCACATTCGGTCGGTATGTACCTGGGTAACCCGGCCGCGCACAATTCGGCGATCATGTACGCCTTCGCACTACGGATGGCGCTGATGACCCGCAACTTCTACACAGCGTCCTCGATCGACCAGTTTCCCCAGGAATTCGTGGCCTGGCAGATGTACGGGTCGAATTTCCTGATGCCCATCGCCGATATCGATCGCACCGACCGGATGGTGATCATCGGCGCCAACCCCGCGGTGTCCAACGGATCGGTCACCACCATGCCCGGCGCCCGCGACCGGATCAAGGACGTGCGCGCCCGCGGCGGCAAGGTCGTCGTGATCGACCCGCGCCGCACCGAGACCGCCCGCCTGGCCGACGAACACGTATCCGTCCTGCCCGGCGGCGACCCGTATCTGCTGCTGGCCGTCCTGCACGTATTGATCACCGAGGACCTGTGCGACCGGACCGCGATCCGCACCCAGTGCGCCGGTCTGGACGAATTGCGTGATCTGGTCACCGGTTTCACTCCCGAGGACGCCGCCCCCCATGCCGGAGTGGACGCCGAGACGATCCGCCGCCTGGCCCGCGAGCACGCCGCCGCGAAATCCGCGGTGATGTACGCCCGGATCGGGGTGTGCCAGACCCTCACCGGCACCGTCACCCACTGGCTGGTCAACACCATCAACGCGATCACCGGCAATCTCGACCGGCCGGGCGGCCAGATGTACGCCACTCCGGCCGTGGACCTGCTGCCGCTGGCCCGCCGGGTGTCGCCGAACTACGGCGCCTGGACCGACCGCTCCGGAAAGTACAAATCGTTCCGGTTCGAACTGCCGGTCGCGGCACTGGCCTCGGAGATCCTCGACGAGGGCCCGGACCGGATCCGCGCGATGATCACTTATGCGGGCAATCCGGTCCTGTCCACACCCCAGCGCGGACAACTCGACAAAGCCCTGGCCGCACTGGATTTCTATGTGGCAGTGGATATGTACATCACCGAGACCACCCGCCACGCCGATATCATCCTGCCGCCGCTCTCGCCGCTGGAACGCGAAGACCTCGACATCCTGCTCACCATGTTCAGCGTGCACAACAACATCCGGTTCAACACTCGCGCGATCGAACCGGAGCGCGACGGCCTCGAAGACTGGGAGATCATGGCCCGGTTGACCACCGAGATCCTGCCGCTTCCGGTGCGCACCGTCACCGGGCGGGCGCTGAACGCGGTGTTCGCCCGCTTCAGTCCACTGCGGGCGGCCGCGCTCGGCATGGCGGTCGGCCCGCACGGCGTACTGCGGCGCGGACGGGCGGGCGTCACGCTGAAGAAGGTCCGGGCGGCGCGCGGCGGAATCGACCTGGGACCGCTGCGACCGCGCCTGCACTCGCTCATCGCCACTGCCGACCGCCGCGTCCACCTGGCACCGCGACAGTTCGTCACCGAGGCGCGCCGCCTGCTCGACGAGGCACGCGCGGGCGGCGCGGACCGCGACCGCGGTTTCGATCTGCGGCTCATCGGGCGGCGCCATCTGCGCAGCAACAATTCCTGGCTGCACAATGTGCCGTCGATGGTGAAGGGCCGCGACCGCTGCACCGCACTCATGCACCCGCAGGACGCGACCGCTCGCGGACTGTCCGACGGTGGCCGGGTCACGGTGAGCTCACCCATCGGTTCCATCGTGGTCCCGGTCGAGATCAGCGACGATATCCGGCCGGGTACGGTCGCCATCCCGCACGGCTGGGGTCACGGCGAGCCGGGGGTCGGCTGGACCGTCGCGGCGGGGAAACCCGGCGCGAACGTCAATCTGCTGCACGATCCGGAACAAGTGGACCGCATCTCGGGTAATGCCGCGGTGAACAGCACCTGGGTGAAAGTCCACGCCGTGTAGCCGGGCACGCCCGTCTCCCTCACTCGTCGCCGGTGCGCTCCCGGGCCCTGCGCAATCTCGCCGGGGCCACCAGCCACCAGGCCGCATCCAGCAGTTCCCGGAGCTGGCCGGGGTCGACGCGGTCCAGGTCGACGAGGATGTAGGGATAACCGTCGTAGTGCGGGGTGGTGTAGAAGGCGGCGTCGCCGCAAGTCAGGAGGGCTTCCTTCTCCGCCATCTCGCAGCGCAGCGCCAGACCACCGTCGGCCTCGGTGCGCAACCGTGCGAAACTCTTGCCCGCGGCTTTGAGCGCGGGGGTGCGGTAGGAGGTCGATTCGGCGACCTCCGGCAGTTCGGTGGCCAGTCGTACCACGTTCGCCCAGGTGATACCCATGGATCAAGTGTGCCGGGCGCGGGCGCGGCGGACCAGGAAATCCGCCGCTACCCGCGCCGGGGACTACACCGGCTTGCGCAGCGCGGCGGCGAACATGGCGTCGGTGCCGTGCCGATGCGGCCACAACTGGACCGCCGGCCCCGCACCGAGCCCGGTGACCCCGGGGAGAAGTGGTCGGGCATCCAGTTGCTCCGCACCGGTGCGGCGAACCGTATCCGCTACCACGGCAACGGTTTCCGGCAGATGCGGTGAACAAGTCGAGTACACCAGCACACCGCCCGGCCGGAGCAGATCCCACGCCGCAGTCAGCAGTTCGCGCTGCAGGGTGACCAGGTCGGCGATATCTCCGGGCGTGCGTCGCCAGCGGGCTTCCGGACGGCGGCGCAGCGCGCCGAGGCCGGTACAGGGCGCGTCGACCAGGATGCGGTCGTAGCCGGGCGTCAGCCCGCTGTCGCGGCCGTCGACGATATGCACTTCCACCGGCAAGCCCTTGGTGGCGGTGCGGACGAGCTCGGCCCGGTGCCGTGCCGGTTCCACCGCGTCCACCCGATAGCCGTCTATACCGGCCAGCGCACCGAGCAGTGCGGTCTTACCGCCGGGACCCGCGCACAGGTCCAGCCAGCGGCCGCCGTCCTCGCCGTGCAGGGCCGCCCGGGTGAGGGCGAGGGCCACGAGCTGGCTGCCCTCGTCCTGGACCGCCGCCATTCCCTCGCGCACCGGCTCCAGCGCGCCGGGATCGCCGCCCTCCAGATACACCGCGTACGGCGACCATCGGCCTTCCTCGCCGCCGGTGACCAAGGCGAGTTCCTCCGCCGTGATATCCCCGGGCCGGGCCACCAGATGCACCAGCGGGCGAGCATCGTCGGCGGCGAGCAGATCGGCCAGTTCACCCGCGTCGGCGCCCAGCGCGTCGGCGAACGCTCGGGCGATCCACACCGGGTGGGCGTGTTCGAAAGCGAGCCGGTCGACCGGATCGCCGGGGGCGAGCCGGGCGATCCATTCTTCCGGACTCCGCTCGGTGACCCGGCGCAGGACCGCATTGACGAATCCGGCACGGCCCGGACCTGATTCGGCGCGGGCGAATTCCACCGAAGTGTGCACGGCGGCGTGCGGTTCGACCCGGGTACGCAGCAATTGATAGGTACCGAGCCGCAGAATATCCAGCAGCGAACCGTCGATCTCCTCGATCGCACGCCCGGCGCAATCGGCGATCACCGCGTCGAGCACACCCAGGGCTCGGCACGCTCCGTAACCGAGCTCGGTGGCCAGGGCGGCGTCGCGCCCTTCCACCCGATACTCGCGCAGCAGCCCGGGCAGAACCAGATTGGCGTATGCATCCCGGTCCCGTACCGCACGCAGGGTCTCCAGCGCGACGGTGCGCGCCGGATCTGCCGGTGTGGGTACTGCCCGGCCGGTCCGCACGGAACCGCCGCCACGTCCGGGCCGGTCCCGGCCCGCACCGGCTCCGTCCGCCCGCTTTCCGCCGCCCCGGCTCTTCGCGGCCGGCGCCGGACCCCGCCGCTCACCGCGCCGGGCGTCCCGGCTGTCTCCACTCGAGCGCCGCCCGCCACGGTCGCCACGGTCGCCACGGTCGCCACGGTCGCCACGGTCGCCACGGTCGCCACGGTCGCCACGGTCGCCCGGGCCGTCGGTACGACGACCCCGGGCGGTCTCAGCGGCATCCCGCCCCGGACGGCGCGCGCCACCCGCAGCGGGACCGGAACCGGATCGCCGGTTCCGCTGCCGGGTCTCGTCGGCGGTGGCGTCCGCATCGGGCCGGTCCCGTCGCTGCCGTGCCCCGCCTACCTCGTCGGAGCCGTCCCGGCGTCCGCCGGGAGAACGGTCGGTCCGCCGCGGTGCGGCCGGTCGATCGTCCCGGCGAGGACCACCGGTACGGTCGCTCCGGGAATCCCCGGGATGCCCGCCCTGCCGCGGGCTCTGCGCACTCTCCCGGGCCGCGTCGCGCGAGGTCCCGGTTTCCGGACTCCGCGGTCCGGCATGACGGCGGAATCCCCGTGGCCGGTCGCCACCCGAGCCGGTCATTCGACCACCGCGCCGGGCTCCAGGCGGGCACCACGTGCCCAATCGAGTGCGGACATCATCCGTTTACCCGGCGGTTGCACCTGGTCCAGCCGCACCGCCGTCGTCGCGGTCCCGATGAAGACACCGGTCTTGCGGATCTCGATCTGCCGTTCCGGTATCGCCTCCTCGACCAGTTCCACCGGCCCGAGTTTCAGCCGGGTACCGGCCACAACTGTCCAGGCCCCGGGGAACGGGGTGACCGCCCGGATCGCGCGGCCCACGGCCAGCGCGGGCTGATCCCAGCGCACCTGTGCCGCCTCGACGGTGATCTTCGGCGCGTAGGAGACGCCGTCCGCCGGTTGCGGAACCGCCTGCAGAGTCGCGTCCTCGATACCGTCGAGCGTCTGTTCCAGCAGTGCCGCGCCGCTGTCCGCCAGCCGGCCCAGCAGATCCGCGGCGGTATCGGTGACTGCGATCCGCTCGGTCACCACTCCGTAGACGGGCCCGGTATCCAGGCCGGTTTCGATCAGGAAGGTCGACGCGCCGGTGATCTCGTCACCGGCGGCGATCGCGGCCTGGACCGGAGCCGCCCCGCGCCAGGCGGGTAGCAGCGAGAAATGCAGGTTGATCCAGCCGTGCTTCGGGATCTCGAGGACTTCGGGAGGCAGCAGCGCACCGTAGGCCACCACCGGGCAGCAGTCGGGCGCCAGCTCGGTGAGCGCTTCGACGAATTCCGGCTCGCGAGGTTTTCCGGGCGTGAGGACCGGGATGCCGTGTTCGTCGGCGAGCTGACCGACCGGTGAGCGCTTCAGCTTGCGGCCGCGCCCCGCGACGGCGTCGGGGCGGGTCACCACCGCGACCACCTCGTGCCGGGAATCGAGCAACCGGCGCAGCGACGGGACCGCCGGTTCCGGGGTGCCGGCGAAGACGATCCGCATCAGTGGTCCCGCTCGGCGAGCGCGCGGCTGGGCCGGACCGTCAACCCGGCGATGAACCAATCGGATTCGCGGATGGTGCGCATGGCCTGCTTCCGGTCGGGTGGATCGAGCCGGTCGATGAACAGCGTGCCGTCCAGATGATCGGTTTCGTGTTGCACGCACCGCGCCAGCAGTCCCTCGGCCTCGAATTCGACCGGACGACCGTCCACATCCACGCCGGTGGCCCGCACCCGCAGCGCTCGGCGCGTGTCGTGATTCACCCCCGGAATCGACAGGCAGCCCTCGGGGCCGACCTGTTCTTCCTCGTCCAGCGCCGTCCAGCTCGGGTTGATCAGATGCCCGCGGGCGTCGCGCGTGTCGTAGACGAAGACCCGCAGGCCGACACCTATCTGCGGAGCCGCCATCCCGACCCCGCCGTCGTCGTACATGGTGTCGGTCAGATCGGTCACCAGCTGCCGCACTTCGGGCCCGAACTCGGTGACCTCCGCCGCGCGGGCTCGCAGGATGGGATCGCCGAAGAGGCGGACGGACTGGACGGTCACGGTAGCTCCCGAAGACAGGTGACAGGCGGAAAGTTCTCATTCTAGGTAGGCCGCCGCGGCCGCGTTCAAAGCCTCACCCGCACCGGCTCCACAACCCGGCACCGGAGCACACGAAGGGGCGGCGAGAACGTAGCCATGTGACAGCCGCCGGCCCGGGAACACAGCCCTCCCCAGGACTCGGCGTCGACTGCCGTGCAAGCCGACGAGTTCCCTCCCCCTCAGATATTGCCGCCGATGATCACCTGTGGGATTCCGGTGCCGAGTGGGACGGGTACGCAGACCGGTTCGGGTGCGTGTCCGGGGTCGAGGATCTGGAGCAGCAGTTGATAGACGTACGGGTCGTAGACCATGTGGAAGTGCCCGGTGAGGTCGACCGGGCAGCGGTCCTGCAGGACGATGTTCTCGGCTCCCGGTCCGCGCAGGGCGATATTTCCGAAGGGCTGGATCACTTCGTCGACCCGGCTGCCGACCGTGGTGTACCGAACGCCGGGCACGGTATCGCCGCCCGCGTTGAGTTCCCGCATGAAGGGTGACCCTTGTGCCTGCTGGACCGCCGCGACCGAGGTCGCCTGTGCGGCCAGGTCCAGTGCGCCCGGGATCTGCTGGGCCAGCGGTATCAGCCCGTACATGACGCCGCCGTAGGTGGGTGAGGCGAGACCGACCCAGTGGTCGACTTTCGGCGCGCCGCCGAGCTTGTCGATGTAATAGCGGGTCACATTGGCGCCCTGGGAGAATCCGACGAGATCGACCTTCTGGGCGCCGGTTGCGGTGCGGACGTCGTCAACGAACTGAGCGATCTGGTAGCCGCTGAGGGCGATGTCCTCGGTGCCGTAGGTCCCGGCGCCGGGTTTACCGCCGTAGTTCAGCGCGAATACGCAGAATCCCTGGTCCACGAGCTGCGGTCCGATGACCGACCAGTCCGTGTAGGCGCTCGCGTCGGTGCCGTGCGCCAGGATCACCGGTTGCGGATGAGCGGCGTCCGGGACACATCCGAAATCGTTGGCACCGCGCGGGACCGCGTTCGGATGGGATTTCATATAGAGCACCGCGCCCAAGTGGTCGGCCTGCGGTGGACCGGGGTCCGTGGGGACCTCTGGGGGCAGGTAGCCCGGCGGCTGGGCGGTGCTCTCGACGCTCGCGAGCAACACCGACCCAGCCAGTGCGACGGCCACGGTCACCGCCCGCAGGATGAACCTGCCGCGTCGTGCACCGCCCCGCCCCGTCGACCATCGATACTGTTCCACTACCTAATCTTCTACCTTGCGGGCTTCCCGGAAAACCGGTGCCCGAGGTCTTGATCACCCCGTTACTTTCCGGTTTCCTCATCTCCGGCGAGGATGCGGTACAACGCTTTCCGCGCATCGGTGAGCACCTCGGCCGCTTTGGCCGCCTGCTCCGGGGTGCCTGCGGCGGCCACCTGCGCTACCGCGCCCATCAGCGGAGGGATCACGGCACGCAGGTCATTGGTGTGCTCGCCGACTCCCTGCTTGACATCTGCCCATGGATCGCCGAGTTCCGCACGGTGTTCGGCGACATGGGCGGTGCCTGTCTCGGTCAGTTGCGCGGTTTTGCGGCCGGCGACCTTGTCGATGGTGATGAGGCCTTCGTCCTCCAGCTGGGACAGCGCCGGGTAGATCGATCCCGGGCTGGGGCGCCAGAGGTCGTCGCTGCGTTCCCGGATCTGCTGGATCAGCTCGTAACCGTGCATGGGGCGATCGGTGAGCAGCAACAGGATCGCCGCTCGTACGTCACCGCGCCGGCCACGGCCACCGCGCCCCCGGCCACGGCCGAATCCCGGCCCGAAGCCGGGCCCGAAACCAGGGCCGAATCCGGGTCCGAAGTCGCCGCCGAATCCGGGACCGAATCCGGGCGGGCCCCCGCGCCGGAACTGCGGCCCGCCGGGGCCGAATCCGCCCGGTCGGGGTCCGCGGCCACGATGCCCGCGACCCATTCGAAATTCTGTGTTCTCGATGTTCTCCATTGCAGCCTCCTGAGCTACTCGATCGGTTTGTATAGCATCGACGATATATCGACAATCTATCCAATGCAAGGTCCGGCTCGAACAATTCCGGGACGCGACAGTTCTCGGTGGCGACCGGCCGAATAGTGAGCACCGGTTGCCACACCGGCAAAGAGTGCGCTGATCTCGTGACGCCCGCGCGCCCCGGATATCGTCTGCCCGCGGGTCGCCGGTCGCGATCGGCACAGGGCCTACCAGCGCCCGAGACACGATCGATGGCCGAGGTACACACCGATGGCAGGGTTTCCCCCGCCCTGTTCACTGGCCCTGGGACCTGCACCCGTTACTGCCCGATGGGGACGGAACGAGCCGGACGCTACCCGCCGCCCTTCCTCCCGGCCGGTCGGTGGTATCGGCCCGGGGCGCCGGAATGCCGGCGTTCCGGCTCAGTGACGGCCCGGCCGACCACCACCTCTGGCGGCGGTTGCTGACCGAGCACGACCGGACCGGATTCTGGCCACTGTTGCTCGCCGCCGGCAACGACGACGCCCCGTGGGTGACGGGCGATGCCTCTTGAACCGATGCGACATCCTCGGTGGACCGCGGAGACCGGCCGGGCACGTCGAATCTGCGGGATGGAGCGCGGGCGCATCCAGGGTGCTGTTCCGGCAGATCACCGCCTCCGTGGATCAGCCGATATTCAGCGGATCTATCTGCACGCGAGGCGGCGAATCCGCCCGCTGACTGCTTCGCACGGACTGCGCTGTGGAGAGCGCCCGCGCCAGTTCCACGCCACGGTTCCGGGGCGCGCGCAACAGTATCCGTTCGACCTCCGGGCCCGGATCGTCGCCGCCACTACGGGCTCCCGACGGCGGCCGGGCACCGGGCGGTAGCGGCACCGGGCCCAGTACCTCCACCTCAGCGGGGAGTTCGGCGGCGGCGAGCAGGGCGGAGATCCCGTCGGGGGTACCGTCGACCGCCGCCATCCGCACCGCCGGGGGAAACCCGACCTCGGCCCGCTGCGCCAGTTCGGCGGCCGCGTGGCCCGCCGGATCCCAGCGCAGCAGTGCCTGTACGGTCGGCACCGCGGGATCGGCCATCACCAGCACCTGACCGTCCGGGCGCACCAGAGCCGCGGCGCTCAGCCAGCGCCGCAGCGTGTCTTCGGCAGCGCGTAGATCCGCGCGACCGAGCAGCGCCCAGCCGTCCAGCAACAGACCCACCCCGTAGCCGCCGGCGAGCAGCGGTTCGGCCCCGACGGTGGCCACCACCACCTGGGGACCCGGCGGCACCGTATCCAGCAGGCCCGCACCGCTGGACCCGCGGATCGGCACGCCGGGAAAGGCCCTGCCCAGTTCCTCGGCGGTCCGCGTGGCACCGATCACCACGGCGCGCAGCGCCCGCCCGCCGCAGACCGGACAGCGGAACGCTGCCTCGGTACGACCGCACCAGCGGCAGACCGGGCTGTGCGCGGCCCCGGTATCGGTGCCCGGATGATCCGGCAACGACAACGGACCCACGCATCGCCGGCAACGCGCGGGCGTACGACATTTCGTGCAGGCCAGGGCCGGTACGTAACCGCGCCGGGGCACTTGTACCAGCACGGCCGCTCCGGCCGCGAGCGCCTGCCGGGCGGCAGCGAAAGCCGCGGCAGGGACGCGGATCGCCCGCGCCATCGGGTCGCGCTCCAGCGCGGCATCGGTATCGCCGGGGGCACTGATCCGCGGAGCGGCCGCCCGCAGGGTCGCCCGATCGGCGAGGAGATCGTGCGCCCAACCGGATTCCACCACCGCCTGGGTCTCGGCGGTCCGGGCGAATCCGGCTGCCACGAAGGCCGCACCGGTCTCGTGGGCCCGGAGCATGGCGACTTCACGCGCATGCGGATACGGGGCGCGGGGTTCGGCGTAGGTATCGTCGCCGTCGTCCCAGATCGCGATGAGCCCGAGATCCACCGCGGGCGCGAACACCGCGCTGCGGGTGCCCACCACCACTCGTGCGGTACCGCGGAGGACCGCCAGCCAGCGCCGGTATCGCGCCGCCGGACCGAGTCCGGCCGAAAGGCCGACGGCCGAATCACCCACCAACTGAACACATTCGCGCAGTACCCGGTCCAGATCGCGTTGGTCGGGGACCATCAGTACGGCACTGCGACCACTCGCCGCCACCACCGCGGCGAGCTCGGCCAGGCGCCGGGCCCAGTCCTCACCCGGCAGCGCCTGCCAGGCCGCCCGCGGACCCCGGTGATTCGCGAGCGCGGTGAGGAAAGCGTCTCCGTGCCGGTACCGGCGCCAGGCCGACGCATCGACAGCGCCGGGTAGCCCCGGATGCTCCGGTTCGCCGCGCTGCCCCGCATGCTCGTCCGCCGACGGACCTTCCGCCCCTCGCCCAGGCACCGGAATCGGCGGAATTTCGACGGCCGCGGCTGCCCGCCGTGAACCGGCACGATCACCGGCTGCCGGTCCGGTATCCATCTCGCCGGTACCCGGCTCGACCGGATCGTTCTCGGTGCCGGCACCGTCCCGGGTATCCCCGGCCCCCGAGCCCACCGAGCGATCCACGTCGAATTCCGTTCGCCCCGGCGTATCCGCGCTCGAGCGGACAGCGCAGGCGGGCGGCCCTGCCGAGCCGGCGGGCAGCGCGGGCCCGGCGACAGTGGGCATCGCTGCCCGGTCGTCGTGGTGCCCGGATTCGCCGAGCGGCCCGGATGGTTCCGAAACCGGCTGATCATCCGGGGAAACGGGCGTGCTGTCCCGCTCCGGTCCGGCGCTCTTCTTCGCCGGGCCTCCGTTCTCCACCCGGGCATGCCGGGGTGGAACGGCCAGCCGCAGCACATCGGCACGAGTTCCGGCACACCGGGATGCCACGGTCGTGGCCAGCCGCAGAATCTCCGGAGTGAGGACCCGCTCGGCCGATACCACCCGTTCCAGCCGCACGAGTTTGCCCGGATGATCGGATTGTGCGTGCCGGGACAGCAGGTAGCCGTCCACCAGGCGTCCGGCGAACCGGACGCGAACCCGGACGCCCGGCCGGGCGATCTCGTCGAGCTCCGGTGGCACCAGGTAGTCGAAATCGCGGTCCAGATGCGCCGGGGTGAGCAGCGGGAGCACCCGGGCCACCGGGTGCTCGATCGCCTCCGGCTCCGCCGATGCGGACTTCTGCACGCGGGCGGTCCGGCGGCGTGGCGACCCCGACTCGGCCGACACCCCCGCGGACCCGGGGTCGGCGGGGGTGTCGGCCGGTGGTCGATCCACGCGGGACGTGGAACTTACAGTCCGGCGGCGGCGCGCAGTTTGTCCGCGCGGTCGGTGCGCTCCCAGGGCAGATCGATATCGGTGCGGCCGAAATGCCCGTACGCGGCGGTCGGGGCGTAGATCGGCCGCAGCAGATCCAGATCGCGAATGATCGCGCCCGGCCGCAGGTCGAACACCTCGGTGATGGCGGCCGAGATCTTGGCCGGATCGGCCTTCTCGGTGCCGAAGGTCTCCACGAACAGGCCGACCGGCGCCGATTTACCGATCGCGTAGGCCACCTGCACCTCGACCCGGTCGGCCAGACCGGCGGCGACCACGTTCTTGGCGACCCAGCGCATGGCGTAGGCGGCCGAACGGTCGACCTTCGAGGGGTCTTTACCGGAGAAGGCGCCGCCGCCGTGGCGGGCCATGCCGCCGTAGGTGTCGACGATGATCTTGCGACCGGTCAGACCGGCATCGCCCATCGGACCGCCGAGCACGAACTTGCCGGTCGGGTTCACCAGCAGCCGGATATCGGAGATATCCAGATCGGGGATCGCGATCTCGGCCAGGACCGCGTCGACGACCTTCTCCCGGATATCGGGGGCCAGCAGATTGTCCAGATCGATATCGGCCGCATGCTGGGTCGACAGAACCACGGTGTCCAGCCGGACCGCCTTGTCACCCTCGTATTCGATGGTGACCTGGGTTTTACCGTCGGGGCGCAGATAGGGCAGCACACCGGTCTTGCGGACCTCGGTGAGTTTGCGCGACAGGCGATGGGCCAGCGCGATCGGCAGCGGCATCAGTTCGGGGGTGTCGGTATTGGCGTAACCGAACATCAGGCCCTGATCGCCGGCGCCCTGCTGTTCGATCTCGTCGTCGGAGCCGCCGACCCTTGCTTCGTGCGAGGTGTCTACACCCTGCGCGATATCGGGCGACTGCGCACCGATCGCGATATTGACTCCGCAGGAGTTGCCGTCGAATCCCTTTGCCGAGGAGTCGTATCCGATCTCGAGGATCTTCTCCCGGACGATATGCGGGATATCCGCATAGGCCTCGGTGGTGACCTCACCCGCGACGTGCACCTGCCCGGTGGTCACCATGGTTTCCACGGCGACCCGGCTGCGGGGGTCCTGGGCGAGCAGTGAGTCGAGGATGGAATCGCTGATGGCGTCACAGATCTTGTCCGGATGACCCTCGGTCACGGACTCACTGGTGAATAGCCGGCTACCGGACGTGCGCACAGTTTCCCTCTTCCTCAACGGTTACTCGTGTCCGGGAGGGACCGTAGCGCGCGGCTGCGATCGCGACCCTGGACTCTCAGACTATTAGAACGGGCGGCCGGATCGGGGTTTCGGACACCCGACCGTACAAGTTTCCGGTCGGGGCGTGCCCGCGCAGCGGCACACCACCCCCGAGCGAGCTGGATAGTATCGCGTTCGCGCCCCGCGCGGGGACCGCTCGTTCCGGAACTCCGGCAAGCAGTGCAGGACTACCGGGATACGACGGTCGGCGGGCACAGCCCGGCGCCTCGACTCAGCAGGGGCCCCAGCGCGTCCAGGACGCGACTGGCCAGCAGCGCTTTGGATCCGTGGTCGAGCGCCTGTTCACTGCCGTCCGCGCGCAGCAGCCAGCCGTCGTTGGTGTCGACCTCGAACGCCTTACCGTCACCCACCGCGTTCACCACCAGCAGATCACAGCCCTTACGGGCCAGTTTGGCCCGCGCGTGAGTGATCACGTCGCCGTCCGCGTCGCCGGTTTCGGCGGCGAATCCGACGATGGCCGTTCCGGGCAGCCGACCCTCCCGGCGCTCCTGGACCAGACCGGCGAGGATGTCCTCGTTCTTGGCCAGGGCGATGGTGTCGGGTTCGTCCTTACCCTTCTTGATCTTGGCGGCGGCTACCGAGGCGGGCCGGAAATCGGCCACCGCGGCGGCCATGATGACGGCGTCCGCACCGACCGCGTGCTTGTCCACCGCAGTTTTCAACTGCTCGGCGGTGGTGATGTGGACCAGCTCCACCGCGGCGGGCGGCGCCATCTCGATGGTGTTCCCGGCGATGAGCGTGACCTGCGCACCGCGCTGAGCGGCGACTCGGGCGAGCGCGTACCCCTGTTTCCCGGAACTGCGGTTACCGAGGAACCGGACCGGATCCAGCGGCTCGCGGGTGCCACCCGCGGTGATCACGACACGTCTGCCCACCAGATCGCGCGGAACCGCGTCGGTGCGTTCGAGCAGCAGCGACGCGAGACCGAAGATCTCCTCGGGTTCGGGCAGCCGCCCCGGACCGGTATCGGTGCCGGTGAGCCGGCCCGACGCGGGCTCCATCACGGTCGCGCCGTGCGCGCGCAGCGCCGCCACATTCGCGACGGTCGCCGCGTGCTCCCACATCTCGGTGTGCATGGCGGGCGCGAACAACACGGGACATCGGGCCGTGAGCAGGGTCGCGGTGAGTAGATCGTCGGCGCGGCCGTGCGCCGCCCGCGCCATGAGGTCCGCGGTGGCGGGCGCGATGACGACGAGCTCCGCTTCCTGACCCAGCCGCACGTGCGGCACCTCCGGCACATCGGAGAAGACTCCGGTGTGCACCGGATGGCCGGACAGCGCCTCGAAGGTCGCCTTGCCCACGAACTGCAGTGCCGCGTCGGTGGGAATCACCCGGACGGTATGGCCGGTCTCGGTGAACCGCCGCACCAGAGCGCACGCCTTGTACGCGGCGATTCCGCCGCCCACCCCGACAACTACCCGCGCCATAGCGCGCCTCCTGCCCTATCGGCCGTCCACCCGGCTAGCGGGTCATTCGCCTTCGGTGTGCTCGAGCAGATCGCTGTGGATCTCGCGCATCGCCACCGACAGCGGCTTCTCCTGCGGCAGCGGCTCCACCAGCGGGCCGACGTATTCGAGGATGCCGTCGCCCAGCTGGTTGTAGTAGTCGTTGATCTGACGGGCGCGTTTGGCCGCGTAGATCACCAGGCTGTACTTGGACGAGGTGCGGTCGAGCAGCTCGTCGATCGGCGGGTTGGTGAGGCCGATCGGGGTGTCGTAGGCGGGCGTAACGGTGTCCGAACTGCTCACTGAGGAAGCTCCTGCGGGGTCTGGGCTCGGCTGCGCGACGACTCTCGGGCCGCGCAGCGGGCTACGAATTGGAATTCGTGCTGACGAACAACGATACCAACTGCGCACAGGCGCTGGTCACGGTGTCGTTCACGATCACGGTGTCGAACTCGTCACGTGCGGCCAATTCCACCCGTGCGGTCTCCAGCCGGCGTTCGATGACCTCCGGCGATTCGGTACCGCGACTGCGCAGCCGGTCCACCAGCTCGTCCCAGCTGGGCGGCGCGAGAAATACCAGCACGGCCTCCGGCATCGCCTGCCGGATCGACCGTGCTCCTTCGAGGTCGACCTCGATGAGCACCGGGAGCCCCTCCGACAACGCGGCGCGCACCGGCGCAGCCGGCGTACCCGACCGCTGCAGCCCGCCGTGGATATCCGCCCACTCGAGCAGATCCCCGGCTTCGATCATCGCGTCGAACTCGGCCCGGCTGACGAACCGGTAGTCGCGACCGTCGACTTCACCGGGACGCGGGTCCCGTGTCGTCGCCGAGACGCTGAAAACCAGTTCCGGCAGCCGTTCGCGGACACATCGCACCACGGTGGACTTGCCCACGGCCGAGGGGCCGACCAGTACAACCAGCCGACCCTTCGTCATGTTCTCGATCACCGAGGTTGTCAGGCGCCGAGATCGAATTTGGCGAGCAGCGCTTTGCGCTGCCGGTCACCGAGACCACGCAGCCGTCGGGTCGGCGCGATCTCGAGCTCGTTCATGATCTCCTCGGCCTTGACCTTGCCGACCTTCGGCAGGGCTTCCAGCAGGGCACGCACCTTCATCTTGCCGATGATCTCATTGGTCTCGGCCTGGCCGAGGACCTCTTTCAGATCGGTGCCGCCGCGCTTGAGGCGATCCTTGAGCTCTGCCCGCTCACGGCGAGCGGCAGCCGCCTTCTCCAGAGCAGCGGCGCGCTGCTCATCAGTCAGCTGGGGAAGGGCCACGGTTCCTCCGTCTCATCATTCCTGCATCAAAACCTGCCGAACTACCCGGCAGTCTCAGCGACCGTACCCACGACGCCCCCGGATTGCGAACCCACCCCCCAGGTCAGGGCATGAATCGGACCCCCTGTCACCCTTGTGCCGAACCACCCGCATCCTTGCTTGCCGTAACCGCAGGTCCCACTCCCCGGTTCACGAAACACCCTGCCATCAGCGGGTTTTCGAGCTCGCGACCGAGTTGCGGCGCGATAACCACACTCCTCCACAACCCGCTGGCTACCTCCCAGCCGCCCTACCAGGAATTTTCTGGGAAATTTTCGCCCGAGCACCCGCTGAAGGCGCGGGGAGGGGGCAGGCGGACCGAATCCGGGTTCCCCGTGAGGCCCGACGACGCCACAGAAGCGACCGTATCGTCCGAATATTTACAGCGTACAGGCCGGGGTCGGCGACTGGTCCGAGATCGGAGGACGACTTCGGGTCGGCGGACTGTCGAGCCGGTGGCCGCCGGAGGGGCGGGCCGGTTCCCGGAGACTCGGACGGGATATGTCATCGGACGAGGAGGGCGGAAAGGGCAGTCGGTGTCGGTCGGACAGTCGCGGCAACGTGGCACGCGCAAACGGAGCGACCGAGAAGTCTGCGGGCAGCACCCAGCCGCCGGGGCGCACCTGGGATTCGCCCACATAGCAGAACAACACCGGCACGCACCCGAGCAGCCGGTAGGAACCGAAGGACGCCCACGAAGCCCGGTAGGACTCCGAGGCACACACCCGGGCAACCGAGAACCCCGGCACTCGCCGGGCCGCGAAGTGGAGATGCACGCCCAGTCGCGAAGGTGCTGTGTTTGTTTTGCGGCGCCGCGAGTCGAGGCCCCCGAGGCCCCCCGTCGAACGCCGACAGGTACGGGCGAGGACCGGGCCACACAGACAACACGCGCCCCCGGTCCGGTGTTGTGCGACCGCCCCGGACAGGAAGCCCCCTGCGACCCGTCGTGCCCGTGGGTCCGCATGCCGACCAGAACATCGATCGCCGACGCAACCCGCCTGCGTCGAGTTCTACAAGACACCTCGAAGGGTCGAGGCCTGTCTCACCCTTGGCCGGAGGTGCTCGACGGCCGCATTCCCCGGACGGCCGACCGCACGTCGCATGCGCCGAAGGCGCGAGTCTCGAGGCCTGAACGGCGAGACTCAGGGGGCCTCAACCCCCGCGCCGCCGCAGGCGGCGCCAAAAACACAGGTCAGCGAAGAAAAACGAACTCCTCCTGGAACTCCGCCAGCCGGTCGCGCAGGGCCGTGACCGAGGGCCCGGCTCGCAGCACGTCGCGGGAGACGTTCGGTACCGCCGCCCGCCACAGCGGTTCCGGGAGCAGGCCTCGGACCTTGTCCGCAGTACCGCCTTGTGCTCCGACGCCGGGCAGCAGGATCGGGCCGTTGAGCATGGTGAGGTCCGGTGTCTCGGAGAGTGTGGCGCCGACCACCACACCTACCGAGCCCGGGCGTCCCGCGGGGTTGAGTTGGGCCGCGTCGTCGACGATGCTCTGTGCGATGGTGCGCCCGCCGAGCGTCGCCTGCTGGATCTGGGCGGCTTCCGGGTTGGACGTGGCGGCCAGGACGAAGACGCCGCGCTGGTTGGTGTGGGCCAGTTCCAGGGCGGGGCGGAGGGCGCCGAAGCCCAGGTAGGGCGAGACGGTGACCGCGTCCGCGGCCAGGGGGCCGTCACCCAGCCAGGTGCGGGCGTAGGCGTCCATGGTGGAACCGATATCGCCGCGTTTGGCATCGGCCAGGACCAGCGTGCCCGAGGCACGCAGGACCTCGACGGTGCGTTCGAGTACCGCGATCCCCGCCGACCCGTAGGCCTCGAAGAAGGCGACCTGCGGTTTGACCACCGCCACCGTGCCGTCGAAGGCTTCGACGCATGTTTCGGCGAACGCCTCGAGCCCGTCCGCGTCGGCGGACAGGCCCCAGGCGTCGAGCAGGGCGGGGTGTGGGTCGATCCCTACACAGATCGGCCCATGGGTGCTCTTGGCTGCGGCCAGCCGCTCGCCGAAGGTGGTCGTCATATCGGGCGCCCTCAGCCGCGCAGCGCCGAGTGCAGTTCCTGCAGGGAACGCACGCCGAGACCGCCGTTGATACTGGCTTCGATGCCCTGTACGGCTGCCGCGGCGCCCTGGACCGTCGTGATGCAGGGAATGTTCTGCCCGACCGCCGCGCTGCGAATCTCGTAGCCGTCCACGCGCGGTCCCGCATTGCCGTAGGGGGTGTTGAAGACCATATCGACTTCGCCGTCGCGGATCTGGTCCACGATGGACGGTTCGGGGGGTGTGCTGCCACCGGACGGGGAGACCGGGTCGGAATGTTTGCGCACCTGCTCGCAGGGGATTCCGTTGCGGCGCAGCATTTCCGCGGTTCCGGCCGTGGCCAGGATGCGGAAACCGAGGTCGTGCAGGCGTTTCACCGGGAACACCATGGCGCGCTTGTCACGGTTGGCGATGGAGACGAACACCGTGCCCTCGGTGGGCAGCGACCCGTAAGCCGCGGATTGGCTCTTGGCGAACGCGGTACCGAAGTCGGCGTCGATTCCCATGACCTCGCCGGTCGATTTCATCTCCGGTGAGAGGAGCGAGTCCACCTGACTGCCGTCGGGGCTGCGGAAACGATGGAACTGCAGTACCGCTTCCTTGACTGCCACCGGCGCGTCCAGCGGAACGTGCCCGCCGTCTCCCTCGGGGAGCATGCCCTCGGCCCGCAGTTCGGCGATGGTGGTGCCGAGCATGATCCGGGCCGCCGCCTTGGCCAGTGGTACGGCGGTGGCCTTGGAGACGAACGGCACGGTGCGGCTGGCGCGCGGGTTGGCCTCGAGGACGTAGAGGACATCGTCCTTGAGCGCGTACTGCACGTTCAGCAGGCCCTTGACACCGATCCCCTTGGCCAGGGCGATGGTGGAGCGGCGTACCGCCTCGATATCGCTGCGGCCCAGGGTGATCGGCGGCAGCGCGCAGGCCGAGTCGCCGGAGTGGATACCGGCTTCCTCGATATGTTCCATGACACCGCCGAGGAACACCTCGTCGCCGTCGCAGAGCGCGTCGACATCGATTTCGATGGCGTCTTCCAGGAACCGGTCCACCAGTACCGGATGTTCGGGGCTGAGTTCGGTGGCGCGGGAGATGTAGCCCTCGAGGGATTGTTCGTCGTAGACGATCTCCATGCCGCGGCCGCCGAGCACATAGGACGGGCGCACCAGCACCGGGTAACCGATATCGGCCGCGATCTTGCGGGCATGTTCGAAAGTGGTGGCGGTGCCGTACTTGGGGGCGGGCAGCCCGGCGGCGACCAGCACGTCACCGAATTCGCCACGGTCTTCGGCGAGGTCGATGGCGGCGGCGCTGGTACCGACCACCGGGACACCGGCGGCGGTGAGCCGTTCCGCCAGCCCCAGCGGGGTCTGGCCGCCGAGTTGCACGATCACTCCGGCGACCGTGCCGGATTCGGATTCGGCGTGGTAGACCTCGAGCACGTCCTCGAAGGTGAGGGGTTCGAAGTAGAGGCGGTCGGCGGTGTCGTAGTCGGTGGACACCGTCTCCGGGTTGCAGTTGACCATGACCGTCTCGTAGCCGGCGGCCGACAGCGTCTGCGCGGCGTGCACACACGAGTAGTCGAACTCGATGCCCTGGCCGATGCGGTTGGGCCCGGAGCCGAGGATGATCACCTTGTCGCGATCGGGCTGGGGCGCGACCTCGGATTCGGCCGCGGGGTCGAGTTCGTAGGCCGAGTAGTGGTACGGGGTCTTGGCCTCGAACTCGGCCGCGCAGGTATCGACGGTTTTGAACACCGGCCGCACGCCGAGCCGATGCCGCAGGGCCCGCACACCGCTCTCCCCGGCCAGTTCCGGCCGCAGCGCGGCGATCTGGCGATCGGAGAGCCCGTAGTACTTGGCCCGGCGCAGCAGCGATTCGTCCAGAACGGGGGTTTCCAGCAGTTCGGCGCGCAGTTCCACCAGCCCGGCCACCTCGGCGACGAACCACGGGTCGATCCCGGATGCCTGGGCGACGTCTTCGATACTCGCGCCGAACCGCAGGGCCCGCTCCACCTGGTAGATACGTCCCTCGGTGGGGGTACGCAGATCCGTGAGGATCTCGGCGATCGCGGCATCGATATCGGCCTGATCAGTGGAGGCCGGCGCCCATTTCCCGTCCGCCGCGGTCCAGAAGCCGGCGGCCTTGGTTTCCAGCGACCGCAGTACCTTGCCGAGGGCTTCGGCGAAATTACGCCCCAGCGACATGGCCTCGCCCACCGATTTCATGGTGGTGGTCAGCGTGGGATCGGCGCCCGGGAACTTCTCGAACGCGAACCGCGGCGCCTTCACCACCACATAGTCGAGGGTGGGTTCGAAGCAGGCGGGAGTTTCCTTGGTGATGTCGTTGACGATCTCGTCGAGCGTGTAGCCGATGGCCAGTTTGGCCGCGATCTTGGCGATCGGGAAACCGGTGGCCTTGGACGCCAGTGCCGAGGAACGCGAGACGCGCGGGTTCATTTCGATCACGATGAGCCGGCCGTCGGCGGGGTCCACCGCGAACTGGATATTGCAGCCGCCGGTGTCGACCCCGACCTCGCGCAGGATGGCGATACCGAGATCGCGCATCTTCTGGTATTCGCGGTCGGTGAGGGTGAGTGCGGGCGCGACGGTCATGGAGTCGCCGGTGTGCACGCCCATCGGGTCCACGTTCTCGATCGAGCAGACGATCACGACATTGTCGCGGCCGTCGCGCATCAGCTCGAGCTCGTATTCCTTCCAGCCCAGGATGGATTCCTCGATCAGGACGTTCGCGGTGGGTGAGGCGGCCAGACCGCCACCGGCGATCCGGTCCAGATCCGTATCGTCGTAGGCCATTCCGGAGCCGAGCCCGCCCATGGTGAACGAGGGCCGCACCACGACCGGGAAACCCAGTTCGCGCACGGTGTCGCGGACTTCGTCCATCGTGTGACAGACGCGGGAGCGGGCGCTCTCGCCACCGACCTTCGCCACGATGTCCTTGAACTTCTGCCGGTCCTCACCGCGTTGGATGGCCTCGAAATCGGCGCCGATCAGCTCGACCCCGTACTTCTCCAGTACGCCGCGCTCGTGCAGCGCGACGGCGGTGTTGAGCGCGGTCTGCCCGCCGAGCGTGGCCAGCAGGGCGTCGGGGCGCTCCTTCTCGATGACCTTTTCGACGAACTCCGGGGTGATCGGCTCCACGTAGGTGGAATCGGCGAATTCCGGGTCGGTCATGATGGTCGCCGGATTCGAGTTGACCAGCGAGACCCGCAGACCCTCCGACCGCAGTACACGGCAGGCCTGAGTGCCCGAGTAGTCGAACTCGCACGCCTGACCGATGACGATCGGGCCCGAACCGATGACCAGAATATGTTCGAGGTCGGTACGGCGTGGCATCAGGCTCCCTTCATAAGACCGGCGAACCGGTCGAACAAGTACGCGGCGTCATGGGGACCGGCGGCCGCTTCCGGGTGGTATTGCACGGAGAAGGCGCGGCCGTCGATCAGGCGCACCCCCTCCACGACGCCGTCGTTGGCGCAGACATGGCTGACTTCGGCTTTGCCGAACGGGGTGTCGAACTGCTCGCCGCGCTCGCCCTCCAGCGCGAACCCGTGGTTCTGCGCGGTGATGGAGATACGGCCCGTGTCGTGTTCGACGACCGGGATATTGATTCCCCGGTGCCCGAATTTCATCTTGTACGTTCCGCGGCCGAGGGCCCGGCCCAGGATCTGGTTGCCGAAGCAGATACCGAACAGCGGGAGGCCTTTGTCGAGCAGACCCTGCGTCAGCGCCACGGCACCGTCGGCGGTGGCCGGGTCGCCCGGGCCGTTGGACAGGAAGGCGCCGTCGGGCTTCAGTTCCAGGATCTGGTCCAGGCTCGCCGACGAGGGCACCACGTGCACCCGCATCCCGCGTTCGGCGAACATCCGCGGAGTATTGGATTTGATTCCGAGATCGACGGCGACGACCGTGAATCGCGGGGTCCCCGCGGGTTCGATCGTGTACACCTGCTCGGTGCTCACCTCACCGGCGAGATCGGCGCCCAGCATGGGCTGCTGGCCGGTCACCCGGCCGAGCAGTTCCTCGGTCGCGGCGAGCGCCGGACCGGAGAAGATCCCGGCCTTCATCGAGCCGCGGCTGCGCAGATGCCGGACGACCGCCCGGGTGTCGATACCGGCGATCCCGACGATGTTCTGCTGTTCCAGCTGCCCTGGCAGGGTGCCGGTGGCCCGCCAGTTCGAGGCGCGGCGCGCGGGATCGCGGACCGCGTACCCGGCGACCCAGATCCGCTGCGATTCGTCGTCTTCGTCGTTCCAGCCGGTATTGCCGATCTGTGGGGCGGTCGCCACCACGATCTGCCGGTGGTAACTGGGATCGGTGAGCGTCTCCTGATATCCGGTCATGGCGGTGCAGAACACCGCTTCGCCCAGGGTCTGGCCCACCGCTCCGTACGCGGTACCGCGGAACACCCGTCCGTCTTCCAGAACCAGGGCTGCGGTCGTTGTTTTGGTCATTTCTCGTCGTCTCCCGTCGTTGCCCGCGCCCAGGCCGGATACACCGTTTTGTCATCGCCGCGGAACCCGGTGTCGATCTCGGTTCCGGTCGGCAGCGTCCAGCGGATCACCAGTACTCCGCCCTCGCTCATGACCTTGCCCGCGTGTCCGCGTTCGGTGCGGATCGCGGAGATGGACTCCGCCGGGATCCAGATCGCGGACGCGCCCTGCCGTTCCAGCAGAATTCCCTTTTCGAAGCGGGTGAGCTCCGCGGTCGCGCGGAAACCCAGATCACCGACTGCGATCCGATCCTGCCAGCTCGGCGCGATGGTGCTGCCGAGGTAGAGGCCGGTGGTCGGATCCAGTACCCGCGCCCCGGTCTCCGCCGGTACCGGAGGCAGATCGCCGACGCGATCGGCCTGCCGGGCCGCACGATTACGCCAGCCCCGGTACATCAGGTAGACGAACAGCGCCCACAGTACGACGCAGCCGATCACCCACAGTGCTCGTTCCATCAGCGCTCTCCCACTCGTCGACCGGCGGGGGCGGCCGCCACCCCGGCGCGGGCGGTGATCCGGCCGCGCAGCAGGGTGGTGGTGACCCGCCCCGGCAGTGTCATCGCCTGGTAGGGGGTATTGCTCGCGATACTCGCGAGCTCGCCGCCCTCTACCGTCCAGGTGGCGTCCGGATCGACCAACACCAGGTTGGCCGGTTCGCCCACGGCGATCGGGCGGCCGTGCTCGTCGAGCCCGACGATCTCGGCGGGCCGTTCGCTCATCACCCGCGCCACGCCGCGCCAGTCCAGCAGCCCGGGCCGCACCATGGTTTCCACCACGATGGACAGCGCCGTCTCCAGACCCAGCATCCCGGGCCGGGCCGCCGCGAATTCACAGCATTTGTCCTGTTCGGCGTGGGGCGCGTGATCGGTGGCGACACAGTCCACGACGCCCTCGGCCAGCGCCTGCCGCAGCGCCTCGGTATCGGAGCTCTCGCGTAGCGGCGGATTCACCTTGTTCACCGCGTCATAGGTTTCGAGGCGGGCGTCGGTCAGCAGCAGATGATGCGGTGTGACCTCGGCCGTGATCGAAATACCTTGCGCTTTCGCCCATTTCACCAATTCCACAGTGCCGGCTGTGGAAGCGTGGCAGATATGGACCCGTGCGCCCGCGTCCCGGGCGAGCAGCGCGTCACGGGCCACGATGGATTCCTCCGCGGCCCGCGGCCAGCCCGCCAGACCCAGCCGGGCCGCGGTCGGGCCTTCGTGCGCCACCGCACCGGAGGTCAGCCGGGGCTCCTCGGCATGCTGCGCGATGAGCACACCGAGCGAGCAGGCGTACTCCAGCGCACGGCGCATGATCAGCGGGTCGTACACGCAGTGACCGTCGTCGGAGAACATGCGGACCGCGCCGGCGCCGGTGGCCATGGTGCCCATCTCGGCCAGTTGCGCACCGGCCAGTCCCACGGTCACCGCACCCACCGGGTACACATCGACCAGACCGACTTCCTGGCCGCGCCGCCACACATGATCGGTGACCACATGGGTATCGGCGACCGGCGCGGTGTTGGCCATGGCGAACACCGCGGTGTAACCGCCGAGCGCGGCCGCGGCGGAACCGGATTCGATGGTCTCGGTGTCCTCGCGACCGGGTTCACGCAGATGGGTGTGCAGATCCACGAATCCGGGCAGCAGCACCTGCCCGGTGCCGTCGACGATTTCGGCGTCGCCGGCCGCCAGGCCGGTCCCGATCTGCCGGATCACGCCATCGGCGATCAGCACATCCACCGGATCGCCTTCCCCGTAGGGACGCACTCCGGTGATCAGCAGCAGCGCCGACTCCGGGCCCGACCCGCTCACGCTGTGCTCTCCGGGCGTGCGCGAGGGCCCTCCGTGGTTACGCTCCGCTGCCGACTCGCTCACGCCGCGGCCTCCTGTACTCCGACCAGTAGGCGGAACAGCACCGCCATCCGCATATGGACTCCGTTCGTCACCTGTTGCAATACGGCGGCGCGAGGCGAGTCGGCCACCGAAGACGCGATCTCCATACCCCGCAGCATCGGACCCGGGTGCAGTACCACCGCGTGTTCGTCGAGCAGCGCCACCCGCCGCTCCGAGAGGCCGTAGCGGATCGAGTACTCGCGGGCCGACGGGAAGAATCCACCGTTCATCCGCTCCGCCTGGACCCGCAGCATGAGCACCGCGTCGGCACCGGGTAGTTCGGAATCCAGATCCACCGAGACCCGTACCGGCCAGTCCTCGACACCCACCGGCAGCAGCGTGCGCGGCGCCACCAGCACCACCTCCGCGCCGAGTGTGGACAGGAGGAAGGCATTGGACCGGGCCACCCGGCTGTGCAGGATGTCCCCGACGATCACGACCCGTTTCCCGGCGATATCGCCGAGCCGCTGCCGGAGGGTCAGCGCGTCCAGCAAGGCTTGGGTGGGATGCTGATGGGTACCGTCACCGGCGTTGATCACGGCGGGTACCGCACTGCCCGACTGTCGCGACCAGTCCTCGAACCAGCGGGTGATCTGGTGGGCCGCACCGGAAGCGGGATGGCGCACGATGAGCGCGTCGGCGCCGGCGGCGTGCAACGTGAGCGCGGTATCGCGCAGCGACTCCCCCTTGGCCACCGAGGAACTGCTCGCGCTCACATTGATCACATCGGCGCTCATCCATTTACCCGCGACCTCGAAGGAGACCCGGGTACGGGTGGAGTTCTCGAAGAACACCGTCATCACGGTGCGGCCGCGCAGGGTGGGCAGTTTGTGTACCTCGCGACCGAGGAGTGCCTGTTCGAAGCGTTCGGCCTCGTCGAGCAGTCCGGTGGCGGTCTCGTGATCCAGATCGGTCACGGTCAGCAGATGTCTCACTGTCCCTCCCCCTGATGCAGGAAAACACCGTCGCGGCCGTCGTGTTCGGTGAGCAGCACCGAAACGTCCTCGGCACGCGCGGTGGGCACATTCTTACCGACGAAATCGGCGCGGATCGGAAGTTCGCGGTGGCCTCGGTCGACGAGCACCGCGAGCTGGACGGCACGCGGGCGGCCCAGATCCCGCAGCGCGTCGAGAGCGGAGCGCACGGTGCGGCCGGAGAAGAGTACGTCGTCGACCAGTACCACCAGCGCGTCCTCCACCCCGCCCTCCGGCACCGAGGTGCGCTCCAGCGGGCGGTGCGGTTTGCTGCGCAGATCGTCGCGGTAGAGCGTGATGTCGAGCGAACCGAGCGCGGGCCGGACCCCGGAGAACTCCTCGATCTTGTCGGTGAGCCGATGCGCGAGGGTGGTGCCGCGGGTCGGGATCCCGATCAGAACCACCCGGGGCGTTTCGGGATCGCCCGAATCGAGAGCGGTGCGTTCGATGATCTGGTGCGCGATCCGCGCGACGGTGCGGCCGACATCGGAGGCGGAGAGCAATTCGCGGCCTGTCGCCACCCATTCCGGCGTGTGCCGCTCGGGCTGTGGCGTTGCCTCGGCAGCGCCGGGCGTCCGTTCTTCGGGCACGGCCATACCGACCTCCTTCCCCGCCTCACTGGACGGTCCGTTAAAGGATGTCTTACGCCGAGCAGCCTATCAGCCGCCGAAAGGGCCTTTTCACCAGGTGAGGACCAGGGTTCGGATGTGAGCGCCGCCACGGACCACCTGTATCTCCGGACCTGTCGGCGCGGTCACGGGGTGATCGGTCGTTCGCGGACGGCCAGCACCGTGCCCGTACCCGGGTCATTCCCCATACCGGGCCGCCCGTAGGGAGCGACGAGGTCGTTCCAGGGGCGGAAGCTGGTTCGCCAACCGTGTTCGGCGAACCACGATTCCGCGTCCGGACCGAGTCCGTTCACCGGGCGCGCGGCGTCGGTGTCCCCGGACACCAGTTCACGCAACTCCCGATAGCGCGGTGCCGCGGCGTCGACCCGGAACCGGCCGATCCCGAATCGGCTGCCCGGAGCCGACAGTTCCGTCACCGCCGCGATCACCGCGTGCGCGTCTGCCCTGGGAAGATAATCGAGCACTCCCTCGTCCGCCCACAGCGTGGGAATTCCGGGATCGAACCCCCGGCCCACCAGCTCCTGCGCCCAGTCGCCGCGAAGGTCGGCCGCGACCACCCGCCGCGCACAGTCCGCCCGCGCACCGTTCGCGGTCAGCACCGGCTCCTTGAATTCGAACAGTTCGGGCAGATCCACCTCGAAGAAGACTGTGCCGGGCGGTAGCCCGAGCCGGAAGGCCCGGGTGTCCAGCCCGGCACCGAGCAGGACGATCTGCCCGCATCCGGCCGCCACCGCCGCCACGAAACTCTCGTCCACGACCTTGACCGCGAGAGATCGCCCTTCATAGAACTGATCGGCCAGGGCTTCCAGGCGCGACCAGCGGTCCGGGTCGAAGGCCGGCCGGGCCGCGGCGACGAACGCCGCGGCCAGCGGATCGTCGTAGAGCCGGTCCGGCCGTCGGCTTTCCCGCACCCGGACGAGCGCGACCCCGATCGCGGTCATCGCCACACCCGCGGTCGGCACCTGAGCAGTGGGTTCGGTCATCGGTGACACCTCCCCGAAAACTTGCTTGTCGACCGGCTAGTAACCGGTTCCATCGCAGACGTTAGGCTCTCCCCTGCGAACCGTCAATCAGAAGGAGCCATTGTGGGCACCCGGCGCAGCGATACCCGCGACCGCATCCGAGCGGTGGCGATGGAACTGTTCGCCGAACAGGGCTACGACAAGACTTCACTACGTCAGATCGCCGACCGGCTCGAAGTCACCAAAGCCGCCCTGTACTACCACTTCCGGACCAAGGAAGATATCGTCGCCAGCCTCTCCGACGATGTCCGCAGCGGTGTCGACGACCTCGTCGCCTGGGCCGAGACCACACCGCCGGGCCGCGCCCGCGCGGCGGAGATCCTCGACCGCTACGGCGAACTCCTGCACAGCACCGGCCGCGACATGGTGCGGTTCATGCACGAGAACCAGCCGGCCTTCCGGGAACTCGGTTTCGGGGTGAGCTTGCGCTACCAGTTCCGCCTGATCGCGGACCTGATGACCGAACCGGCACGCGACCCGCTCGACGTCTTCCATGCCCGGCAGGCACTACTGGCGATCAGCTGGAGTACCGCGATGATGGGCGACCTCCCGCTGTCCGACGACGAATGCCATCGCGCCGCCGTCGAGATCGCACGCGAACTGTTGCAGCGCTGCCGGTTCGAATGATCCGGAACCCGAGCCGCCCGGCCACGGCGGTCTCCCCGATGTCAGGGCGGACCTCCACCCGGGCGCCCGGCACCGAGACGATCCAGTTCGGCGCCGATGCCGTTGCGAACCGGATCATGACGCGGACCGAGCCGGTACAGCGGATCGGTCCATCTGTCCCGCGGGTACAACCAGACCGGCCCGCGCACCAGACCATCCGGCTCCCGATCGAACCGGGGCCAGATATGCGCGTGCAGGAAATCGTCGGTGTTGCCGAGGATCTCCAGGTTCACGCGTCGGAACGCCGGATCCATTCGCACGCAGGCCCGTTCGACGGCCTCACCCAGCCGATCCATATCGGCCAGGAATGCCGTCCGACGCTGTCGGGGCAGATCGGACAGACGCCGCACGCCGGGATCGTCCGCGAGCAGTACCGAATAGCCCGGCAGGAACTGGACATCGCCGATCACCGCGAACCCGGCATCCGGCCGGCGCAGCACCGTGGGGTTCGCGCCGCGCAGGGCACTGCCGATCCGGTCGGTACGGAAGTCGTCGCGCACAGCGCGGATACCGCCGCGGCGACGACTTCAACCGTCCATACTCCCGGCACCGCTCACCCGGCGGTATGCGCAAGGACGGCATCGGCCAGTTCCCCGTGTACCTCCGGCGGGAGTGTATGACCCATACCGGCCACGACCATCAGTCGCGCCCCTGGAATCCGCTCGGCGATGATCGCCGAATGGCCGGGTTTGACCGGCTCGTGGCTGCCCTCGACGACCAGCGTGGGCGCCTGCACCCGGTGCAACTCACCCACCGGCTCGAAGTCCGGATCGGCCGCCGCCGCCAGCCGGTGGTTCGCCACCGCCGCCAGATCGCCCGCCCGGTCGTGGATCCGCTCCTGCAGCCGACGAGCCGCACCCTCGTCGAACGGCAGGCCGGTGCCGTGCAATACCCGCTGCTCGGCGACCATGCCCTCGATCCGGCCGGTCCGGTCCACCGGCGGCGCGGCAGCCAGAAGGGCTCGATAGAAGCCCACGAACTCCGGCGACGGCTCGGGCAGACTCCCCTCGGGTTGCGGCTGCCCCAGCAACGCCCGCATGAGGACCTGACCTTCGCCACCGCCGAGCGGCGAGGACCCGATCGAGGTCAGTGTCCGCACCCGCTCCGGCCGCTCGACCGCGATGAACTGGCCGAGCAGCCCACCCGCCGAATGACAGACCAGATGCGCGCTGTCCAGGCCGTGGGCATCCATCACGCGGTAGACGTCGTTTTTGATATCGGCCCAGGTGTAGGGATCGGCGGCGAAGTCCACCGTGTCCGACAGCCCCGTGTCACGGTGGTCGTACCGGATCACCCGGCGACCACCGGCCACGAGACGGTCGACGAACTCGTCGGGCCACAGGATGCCCTGCGACATGGAACCCATGATCAACAGGATCGGCGCGTCCGTCCCGACGCCGGACTCTTCACTCCAGATCTTCACATCACGCATATCCGAGCTCTTTCCCTCTCTGTCGCAAACTGGTTCATCCCGGCACCGTCCTGCCATCACGACGGTGCCGCGCTCGGGCCGGGGGCGGCACCGGTCCCTTTCCGGTGGGCGCTACCGGGCTCCGCGCCTGCCACGGCCGGACCATGCGCGCTCGGTACCGGCAGCCGTGTGCGGCGGCACCGGGCGCGCGACGAATCGCCGCTGATGGTTGCGGATCGGGTAAGTGCCGTGCTGCTTTCGCATACCGATATGCCTTTCGTGAATCCGGCGGACACAGCCCTCCGGCGAAACGGAAAGGTGAACCTTCGCATCCTTACCGCCCCATATGTAGTACTCTGCACGAAGTGGTTTGAACCGTAGTACTACAGATGGAGTGGTGTCAAGTGGTCCGCACGAACCCCGAACGCCGACAGGCATTGCTGGATGCATCGATCGAGGTCCTGGCCCGCGACGGGGCCCGCGGACTGACCTTCCGCGCCGTGGACAAGGAGGCAGCGGTGCCCGCCGGAACCGCCTCGAACTACTTCGCCAACCGCGACGACCTCCTCGTACAGGTGGGCCATCGCTATTACGAACGACTCATCCCGGACGAATCGGCCATGGCGAAACTGCACGGATCACGCACCAGGGAGACCGTCACCGAACTGATGACCGAGGTCGTCGGCCGTGTCACCCGCTTCCACACCGGCTACCTCGCGCTCCTCGAACTCCGACTGGAAGCCACCCGGCGCCCCGAACTGCAAGCCCTGCTCACCGAACGAGTCCGCGCAGACCTGGACTTCAACATCCGCAACCATCTGGACCACGGGATGCCGGGTGACGAGAACACCGTCATCCTGCTGTTCCTCGCACTGAACTGGCTCACCCTCGAACGGCTCACCCTGCCCGGCGTCTTCACCCAGGAACAGGCCGACGAGCTGGTCCGGGTGGCCGTGGAACGCGCGATTCCGGCCACCGACCAACCATGACACCGGCCGTCCCGCACTCACGCCGGCAATCTCCATTAGCACTAATGTAAATTGCGCTCATGAACCTCCGACCGGAACCCGGACTCGGCGAACTCCTCCGCTATGTGAGCGAGCTGGTCGACCGCGGCGCGGGCGCGGTGTACGAATCCCTGGAGATGTCGTACCGGCCGCGGTACACGCCGGTGCTACGGGCGATGAGCTCGGGAGCCGCGACGGTCACCGATATCACGGCACTGACCCATGTCACCCAGGGCGCGATCAGTCAGGCCGTCCGGCAGATGGAGGCCGACGGCCTGATCGCGCGTGAGCGACTCGCGGACGGTCGCAAGACCGGCCTACGCCTGACCCCGGCGGGTAGCGCACTCGTAGGCCGGCTCGAACCGCACTGGACAGCCACCTTCGCCGCGATAGCGGAACTGGAACGCGAGGTCGGACATCCGATCCGGCGCACTCTCGCCGATACCGCGACCGCATTGGGAGGCAAGGATTTCGCGACCAGGATCCGGGACGCGACCCGACCCACCGACGCGCCGGATATACCGTCGGCCGGTATATCTGCAGCCGTGGACAACTGGTTCGATCGCGGCGGACAGGAGTACGCGCGGTTCCGTCCCGAATACCCGGCCCGGCTGGCGATGTTCCTGGCGGCACTGGCCCCGTCCACCGATCTCGCCGTCGATGTGGGTTGCGGTAGCGGGCAGCTGACCACTCGGCTCGCCGCGTATTTCGACACCACGATCGGGCTCGATCCGAGCGCCGATCAACTCGCACACGCGCTCCCCCGGGAGGGAGTTCGCTACCTGCGGGCCCCGGCCGAGAAGATACCGCTACCCGATCACAGCGCGACGCTGATCACCGCCGCCCAGGCCGCGCACTGGTTCGACCGGGCGGCCTTCTACGCCGAGGCCCGCCGGATCGGGACCGACGGCGCGGTGATCGCATTGATCAGTTATGGCGTGATGCAGCTCGAATCCGCGGCCGGACAACGGTTCGACCAGTTCTACCGCGACGAAATCGGGCCTTACTGGCCGCCGGAACGCAATCTCGTCGATACCGGATACGCCGATATCGACTTCCCGTTCGAGGAATATCCGGCGCCGCCGATGCATATCCGGAAGGACTGGAACCTGACCGAACTGCTGGGCTATATCGCCACCTGGTCGGCGGTCCGTCGCGCCGAGCAGGCCGGCGCGACCGAAGTCCTGCACTCGTTCGCGGCAGATCTGTCCGCGCTGTGGGGCGATCCGGCGACCGTCCGGGCGGTCAGCTGGCCGGTCGTCGTGCGAGCCGGAACGCTGTGACATCACCCCCGGCGCCGGGCACCATCACCGGCCCCGGCAGGTGGAGTGCCACCGGTTCCACGCACGACCCGGCGACCGGACGCGGCCTCCACTACCACCGGAGCCGGACCGGCCGCGCGACAGGAACGGTGCCGTATGTTCGGTCGGGACATGATGACTCTGCTGCTGGCGATGACAGGGCTGGCTTTCCTCGACTCGCTGGACGTCCTGCTGATAGGAGTCACGACCGCGGTCATCATCGACAGCCGGCTCGCGCGAGTATCCCCGCTACCGGGCGGGCTGGCCTTCCTCGGCGGGGTCTTCTTCCTCACTGCGTCCTTCGGCCTGGCCACGGTGCTGGGGCTGAACCGGCTGACCGATCTACTGGACTTCCGGCTGACCCCCGCCCTGCGCTTCTGGGGCGAACTCGCGGCGGGCGTGATACTCCTCGGCCTGGCCTGCGTGCGCACGACGGGCACGGCCACTCCACCGGAGTGGACGATCACGCTGCGTCGGCGGCCGGCGATGCTCGCACTGGCCGGAATGGCGATCGGTTTCGCCCAAGCTCCGACCGCCGTCCCCTACCTGACCGCGTTGGCCATGCTGTCCTCATATCGGCCACCCCCGGCGGGCTGGCCGATCATCGTGATCGCCTACTGTGCGCTGGCGCTGCTTCCGCCGCTGCTGGTGCTGGCGCTCGCGCTGCGGCGTACAGCGCGGGCACAGCGGATCTACCGGCGCGTGGTACACGGTCTGGCCCGCTTCGGTCCTGTCACCGTGCGAACCCTCTTCGCCGTGCTGGGTCTCGCACTGATCGGCTACGCGCTCGTCTACGGCAGAGCCGAACTCTTCTCCTGAGCGGCCGCCACCGCGACCATCGACACCCGATGGGAACATACGTTCGAATACGGGTAGGCTGACGCCATGGAACTGCAGGGATCGCTGTTCGACGGATTCGGTGAAGCGGAACTCGCCCCGCTGACCGGCATCGGCCGCACGCACCTCGAATACGGTGCCTGGGTCGACCTGCGTCCGGGCTGGCTGCGCGGCGCCGACGATCTCTTCGACCGGCTGGCCGCAACCGTGCCGTGGCAGGCCGAACGGCGGCCGATGTACGACCGGATCGTCGATGTGCCGCGACTGCTCTGCTTCTACGGTGAAGCCGATCCACTCCCCGACCCCACCCTCGCCGAGGCACGCGCAGCCCTCAGTGAGTACTACGGCCCGGAACTGGGCGAACCGTTCCGCACCGCCGGCTTCTGCTACTACCGCGACGGCCGCGACAGCGTGGCCTGGCACGGCGACACCATCGGCGACGGAGCCGTTCGCGACACCATGGTCGCCATCCTCACCCTGGGCGCACCCCGCCCGCTGCTGCTGCGGCCCCGGACGGGCGGGCCGAGCCTGCGCTTCCATCCGGGTCACGGGGATCTGTTGGTCATGGGCGGGTCGTGCCAGCGCACCTGGGAGCACGCGGTTCCGAAAACCCGCCGGGCGACGGGACCGCGTATCAGCATCCAGTTCCGGCCGCGCAATGTGCGCTGAAGTCGACTACGGCGCGCGCAGCACCGAACGCACCTGCTGTTCGACGGCCGCCAGCAGCCGTTCGGTCTCCCCCGCGCGGACCATATCCGGCACGGTCTGACCGGCCAGGCCGTCCAGCAGCAGCCGGCCGACAGCCTCCGCGTCCAGATCGGGGCGCGCTTCCCGCAGCAGTGCGGTGATGTGGTCACGCCAGAAGAGGTGGAACTCCTCAGTGCGCGGATGCGGCGGGACCGATCGGTAGACCTCCATCAGCGCCAGATTGTCGATCACCAGCACGGTCATCGCACCGAAGAAGGCGATCAGCCGGTCACCGGCGGGCGCACCGGGACCGAGCGGCGGCGGGCCGTCGGTCACCTCCGCCATCAGCGTGACCGCGCTCTCGGCCACCATTTCGTGCAGCAGACCGGCACGGTTGCCGAAGCGGTGGAAGATCGTCCCCTTACCCACTCCGGCCGCCGCCGCGACCCGGTCCATGGTGACGGCCCCGGCACCGTGTTCGGCGAGCAGTGCGGCGGTCGCGTCCAGAATGGCGCGCCGGTTGCGGGCGGCGTCCGCACGTTCTTTCGGAACCATCACACCACTTTCGTTGACAACTTGACCGCCGGTCCATATCTTGAACAAGCAAATGGACCAACAGTCAACTTATGGAGTACCGATGCAGGCAATCGTAATAACGGGCACCGGCGGACCCGAGGTACTGGTACCCCGGGAGACCCCCGCACCCAGCCCGGGGCCGGACGAAGTACTGATCAGCGCCGAGGCGGTGCCCGTCCTATACCCCGAAACCCAGCTGCGCTCCGGCGCTTTCCCCCTGGCGGCACAGCCACCGGTGATCTTCGGCTTCCAAGCCGCCGGTGTGGTGATCGCCGTGGGCACCGATGTCGACCCGGCCTACGTCGGCCGCCGGGTCGTCGGCGCCACCGGGGGCACCGGTTCGTATGCCGATCTGGTCTGCGCGAAGGCCGATTCGACGACACTCATACCGGCGGACGTCTCCACCGCGGACGCGGCGGCGGTGATGATGAGCGGATCGGTGGCGCTGGCCCTGTTGGAAACCGCCGCGCTGACCGGTACCGAAACGGTCCTGGTCGAAGCCGGTGCCACCGGAGTCGGCAGCTACCTGGTCCAGCTGGCCCGGGAATTCGGGGCGGCCCGGGTGATCGCCACCGCGGGCGGCCCCGACAAGGCCCGGCACGCAAAAGAACTGGGTGCCGACGAGGTGCTCGACCACCGCAGCGAACAATGGCCCGGCGAACTGCGCACCGGCCCGGCGATCGATATCGTCTTCGATTCACTCGGCGGAACCTCGGCGCTCGCACTGCTCGACACGCTGACCCCGGGATCGGGCCGGATGCTCAGCTACGGCTGGCTCTCCGGCGAACCGGCCCGGGTCACCGCGGCCGACCTGCTCCCCCGCGGACTCACGCTGACCGGATGCTCCGGCCCCGCCTGGCACGAACGGGTCGGCCGGGCCCAGGGCGCGATCCTCGACCGGGTGCCGACACTGGCGCCGCCGGTGGAGACGATCCTGCCACTCGACCGGGCCGCCGAGGCGCATCGGCTGGTGGAATCCCGGCGGCCACTCGGCCGGATAATCCTGCGACCGGACGGCACCGCGGGGTGATCAGCGCTTCAGCACGAAGAAATACGGCTCGGCCAGCCCGCGCATATCCATGACGCCGAGCAGGGTGTCGTCGTCGAGGCGACGGAAATGATCGATGATCGGCAGATGGTCGTAGACCATGGCAGCGCTCACCACGCCCCGGTATTCGATATCGCGCAGCCGTGCCGTCGCCTTTCGGGTGCGCAGCAGCGGGGCGAGGGCGCGCAGATTACTGCGGACCGGTCGCAGCCAGCGCGCCGGAATCCGGCCGGCCAGCGACAGCGGGACCCGGCGGGGATCCACGGCGAAAACCGTGCCGTGTTCATCGGTGAACAGCAGCGGATGCACCTGATCCGGTGCGTCGAACTGTTTGCCGTACCAGCCGGATTCGGAGAGCGAACCGTCCATCGGATGGCCGGTGGGCAGTTCCTCACCACGCCAGCGCCCGGTGGTCACCTCGTCCACCCGCGCGGCCGGTAACCGGTCGAAGATCTCCCAGGCTTCCGCGGCGGTGCACCCGCCGGCAGGCAGGGCGACGCCCGCGTTTTCGGTCATCGTCCGCGCTCCTCGATATCAGGGGACATTGCGATAGATAGCCTATCGTCCTCTCATTCGCCGAATGCGGACAGCCGCCGACCCGGAGATACGAGACCGGCTCAGCCGGTGATCTCCCACTCGTGGATCGTGATCGCCGAGGAACCGGTCGTGTGCAGCGGATCGCTGTACACCACCGCCTCGGCGGTCGCCAGCGAATCGGCCAGCACCAGATAGGCACCACCGCTACCGTCGGTGAACGGACCGGATTCCTGCAGCATGTCCCGCGCGCGCAAGTCGGCGAGAAAGCGGCGATGCGGTTCGGCGACGGCCGGGTCGTAGGCCGGGGTGCGGACGGCCAGCACCAGATACTTGCGCACCTCAGGCCTCCGGTTCCGGATCGGCCGACCGGCCGGCGGCCGCCGCGGCCGCGCGGATCTGCGGAGCCACCTGGACGACCTGCCCGAGCACCCCGTTCACGAATCCCGGGGAATCGTCGGTGGACAGTTCCTTGGCCAGCTCCACCGCCTCGTCCACCGCGACGATCGGCGGGACATCGGCGGCGTACAACAGCTCCCATACTGCGACCCGCAGAATGGCGCGATCCACCGCGGGCAGCCGGGGCAGGGTCCAATCCTGCAGATAGGACTCGATGGTTCCGTCGACCCGGTCGAGTTCCTCGGCGATCCCGTCCACCAAGGTGCGGGTATAGGCGTGCACCGGGGCCACGGCCTGGTCGCGGGCGGCGAGCTCGATCCGCTCGTCGGCCAGATCGGCGGGATCGATATCGCGGGCCTCGGCTTCGAAGAGCAGGTCCACCGCCCGGCGGCGCGCCTTGTGGCGAGCGCCGAGCTTCTTGTAGGCGGATTTCTTGTCCGCGGGCTGGTCCGCCACGTCAGGAGTTGACGCGGCCCAGGTAGCCGCCGTCGCGAGTATCGATGCGGAGTTTGTCGCCGGTGTTGATGAACAGCGGGACCTGGACCTCGGCACCTGTCTCGACGGTGGCGGGCTTGGTGCCGCCGGTGGAGCGGTCGCCCTGCAGGCCGATATCGGTGTGGGTGACCACGAGCTCGGCGGTGACCGGCAGTTCCACATACAGCGGCGCACCCTCGTGGGTGGCGACCTGCACCGTCATGTTCTCCAGCAGGAACCGGGCCTGCTCCCCGATGACGCTCTCGGCGATGGCGATCTGGTCGAAGGTCTCGCCGTCCATGAAGACGTAATCGGATCCGTCGTGGTAGAGGTAGGTCATATCCCGGCGGTCGACGGTCGCGGTCTCCACCTTCACGCCGGCGTTGAAGGTCTTGTCGACGATCTTGCCCGACAGCACGTTCTTCAGCTTCGTCCGCACGAACGCGGGACCCTTACCCGGCTTCACGTGCTGGAACTCGACGATCTGCTGGAGATTACCGTCGATCTTCAGCACGAGGCCGTTCTTGAAGTCGCTGGTGTCCGCCACGGTGTTCGGGTCTCCTCGGTTCTCGGGCGACCGTCGTCATCCGACGACGATCAGGTCTTTGCTGGTGTTGGTGAGCAGTTCCGGGCCCCCTTCGCGCACCACGAGCGTGTCCTCGATCCGGACCCCGCCGCGGCCGGGAAAGTACACACCTGGTTCGACGGTCACCGCCACGCCAGACAGGAGTGTACCCGTGCCCGTTTTGGCGATTCCGGGCGCTTCGTGGATGCGCAGCCCCACCCCGTGCCCCAGACCGTGCACGAACAGCGGGCCGTGACCGGCGGCGGCGATGACCTCGCGGGCGGCGGCGTCCACATCGGCACAGGGCACCCCGGGCCGCAATGCTTCACGACCGGCCCGCTGCGCGGCGTACACCAGGTCGTACACCTCACGCTGCCACTGGGCGGGCGCACCCAGAACGAAGGTCCGGGTCATATCCGAGTGGTAGCCGTCCACCACGGCACCGAAGTCGATCTTGACGAAATCACCGGCGGCCAGCAGGGCCTCGGTGGGCCGATGATGCGGAACGGCCGAATTCGCTCCGGCGGCGACGATGGTCTCGAACGCGACCCCGGCGGCGCCGCGCTCGAACATGGCCCATTCCAGATCCCGTGCCACTTCGCGCTCGGTGCGGCCCGGCCGCAGCGCTCCGGTCTCCAGCAGCGCGGCCAGCGCCCCGTCCCCGACCGCGCACGCACTGCGCAACCGATCGACCTCGTACTCGTCCTTGACCATGCGCAACTGCTCGACCAGCCCCGGTGTGGCCACGAACTCCAGGCCCGAGCCGAGTTCGAGCAGCGCCCGGTGCTGGTCGACGGTGACGATATGGCTCTCGTAACCCAGCCTGCCGAACTGCCACTCCCCGGCCAGTTCCACCACCCGGCGGGCGACCGCCCGCGCGATCTCGGCCCGCAGATCGGGCACCTGCTCGGCGACCTGGGTGTCGTAGCGGCCGTCGGTCGCGATCACGGTGCGGTCCTCGGCGCCGGCGGTATCCCACGAATGCACCAGCAACGCGGCGTTGGAGCCGGTGAATCCGGTGAGATAGCGGATATTTACCAGATCGGTGACCAGTAGGCCGTCGATCTCGTTCTCCACCAGCAGATTGCGCAGCGCACCGCGCCGGGCAGCGAAATCGGGCCGGACCAGCGGGCCACGGCCGGCATCAGCAGACATGGGACAAAAGTACCGCCGACCCGGCCCCGGCACACGGACTGTCCGACCGGCGGGCACCGCCGGAGATCCGGAGCAGCAGGTATTCACATTCGGCGCGGTACGCCGGGTTGTCCACATATCGCCTGCTACGCCCCCGCACCGACCGGCCACTCGCGATCGTGGAGACGTGACGATCATCGGTTACCTCGCCCTCGCCGCCTGGTGCGCGGCGCTGAGTATCAGCGATATCCGTTCCCGGCGGCTACCCGACTCGCTGACAGTTTCCGGAGCCGTCACCGTCCTCGGGTACGCCGCACTGGCCGAGAACTTCCTCGCCGCCGGCCGGGGCGCGGCGCTGCTCACGGCGCCGTATCTCCTGATCCACCTGATACGCCCGGCGGCATTGGGCGCCGGCGATGTGAAGCTGGCGGTCGGGTTGGGTGCGGCCGCCGGCCTGGGTGGCGGTCAGGCCTGGGCGTGTTCGGCGCTCGTGGCACCGGTGCTGACGGCTGCCGCCGGGGCGGGCACACTCCTCGGGCACGGCGCCGGCCGCCGGATATACGGCCACGCCCGGTATACGGCCGGCCCCCGAGCACCCGCTCGGGAACATCCCCAGCCGGCGATCGCACACGGTCCGTCGATGTGTGCCGCGACACTTCTGGGGCTCATGCCGTGGTGACCCCGTGGCAATCCCGGGAGCAGGGCGCGTCCCGGGCCGATGAGCACCGCCGACCGCCTCCCCCGGCCGTCGCGCCGACATGGGAAGATAGTCGGCGTGCTGCGCTGGATAACTGCTGGAGAATCCCACGGACCCGCTCTCGTCGCCATCCTCGAGGGGATGGTCGCCGGTGTCGAGGTGACCTCGGAGGAGATCTCCGCACAGCTGGCGCGCCGACGGCTGGGCTACGGTCGCGGCGCCCGGATGAAGTTCGAGGCCGACAAGGTCACCGTGGTCGGCGGTGTCCGCCACGGCCGCACCATGGGTGGACCCGTCGCCATCGAGATCGCGAATTCCGAATGGCCCAAGTGGACCACCGTGATGTCCGCCGATCCGGTGGACGAGAACGAACTGGCCGATCTGGCCCGCAATGCCCCGCTCACCCGCCCCCGTCCCGGTCACGCCGACTACTCGGGCATGCTCAAATACGGTTTCGACGATGCCCGCCCGGTGCTCGAGCGTGCCAGCGCCCGCGAGACCGCGGCCCGGGTAGCGGCCGGCACCGTGGCGCGCGCCTTCCTGCGCCAGGCACTCGGAGTGGAGGTCGTCTCCCACGTGGTGTCCATCGGTACGGCCGCGAACACCACCGGAGTGGTGCCCGGCGGGGGCGATCTGGCGGCGATCGACAACAGCCCGGTCCGGGCGTTCGACGCCGACGCGGAGGCGGCCATGATCGCCGAGATCGAGGCGGCGAAGAAGGACGGCGACACTCTGGGCGGTGTGGTCGAGGTGGTCGTCACCGGTCTCCCGATCGGGCTGGGCTCGTTCACCAGCGGAGAGAACCGGCTGGATTCCCGGCTCGCGGCGGCACTCATGGGGATCCAGGCCATCAAGGGCGTCGAGGTCGGCGACGGCTTCGAGACCGCGCGGCGGCGCGGCAGCCAGGCCCACGACGAGATGCGCCCCGGCAGCGACGGTGTGCTGCGGTCCACCAACCGCGCCGGCGGTCTCGAAGGCGGGATGACCAACGGGGAGGCGCTCCGGGTGCGGGCGGCGATGAAACCCATCTCCACCGTTCCGCGTGCCCTGGCCACGGTCGATATGTCCACCGGCGAGGAAGCCGTCGCGATCCACCAGCGCTCCGATGTGTGCGCCGTCCCGGCCGCCGGGGTAGTCGCCGAATCGATGGTCGCACTGGTCGTGGCACAGGCCGCGCTGGAGAAGTTCGGCGGCGATTCGCTCGGCGAGACCGTGGGCAATCTCGACGGCTACGTGAAACGGATCAGCGGGCGGCCGCATCTGAACCCGGGCGATACCGTCGCCGACCCGGCGTAATGACCGACCAGACCGATCCGCACGGCCCACTGGTGGTGCTGATCGGCCCGCCGGGGGCGGGTAAAACCACGATCGGCCGCAAGCTCGCCCGGGAACTGGGCGTCGAGCTCTACGACACCGATGCCGGTATCGAGGAGGCCGCCGGTCGCAGTATCCCGGAGATCTTCGCCACCGACGGGGAAGCCGAATTCCGCCGGATCGAGGAAGATGTGGTCGGAGCGGCACTCGATACCCGCGATGGTGTCGTCTCCCTCGGTGGCGGCGCCGTGCTCTCCGAACGTACGCGCGCCCGGCTGCGCGACCAGACCGTGGTGTATCTGGAGATCAGCATCGCCGAGGGCTTGCGCCGTACGGGGGCGAGCACCAACCGGCCGCTGCTGGGCGGTGCCGACCCGGGCGCCAAATACCGCGAACTCATGCGCACCCGGCGGCCCCTCTACCGTGAAGTGACCTCGGTGCGCGTGCGTACCGACGGTCGCAGCCCCGGCCGCGTGGTCCGCTCGATTCTCGGCAAACTGTCGCTCGAATCGGTCCGGACCACCACCGATACCCCGGACGCCGAGGGCCCCCAGGGCACGACCGGTCAACGCACCAGCAGATCCCGGGCCCGACGGCGGGCCCGGGCCCGCGCCCGCCGGGCCGCGGCACAACGCGCGACGCCCACCGGCACACCCGGAGGTGAGGGCGCCGGCGAACCGAACCCCACCGGAACAGGGGACTGCGGTACCCAGCCCCCCGCCGCCCAGTCCACCGAGAACGGCCTGCGTACCCCCGGCCGGTCCCGGCGGGCGCGCGCCAGGCGGGCCCGGGCCCGCCGACAGCAACGAGACCAGGCCGAGCAGCCACAAACAGGATCGGAGCAGCACACGTGACAGAACCGACGCGTATCGAGGTCCGCACCGCCCAGCCCTATCCGGTGATCATCGGCCGCGGTTTGCTCGGAGACCTGGTCGAGGTGGTCACCGGTTCGGGCGGGGTACGGACCGTCGCCCTGTTCCATCAGCCTTCGCTGGTCGAGACCGCCGAGGTCGTACGCACCGCGCTGGCCGAGGCGGGCCTCGACGCGCACCGTATCGAGATCCCGGATGCCGAAGCGGGCAAGGAGCTGGCGGTCGCCGGTTTCTGCTGGGAGGTGCTCGGCCGGATCGGGCTGACCCGCAACGACGTAGTGGTCAGCCTCGGTGGTGGGGCGGCCACCGACCTCGCCGGTTTCGTCGCCGCGACCTGGATGCGCGGCGTGAAGATCGTGCACGTCCCCACCACATTGTTGGCCATGGTGGATGCCGCGGTCGGCGGTAAGACCGGGATCAACACCGAGGCCGGTAAGAACCTCGTCGGCTGTTTCCACGAACCCACCGCCGTACTGGTCGATCTGGTGACCCTGGAGACCGTGCCGCGCAACGAGATCGTCGCGGGGATGGCGGAGATCATCAAGGCCGGTTTCATCGCCGACCCGGCGATCCTCGACCTCGTCGAACGCGACCCGCAGGCCGCCCTGGATCCGACCGGCGAGGTGTTGCCGGAGCTGATCCGCCGGGCGGTGGCGGTCAAGGCGGAGGTGGTCGCGGCCGATCTCAAGGAGTCCGCGCTGCGCGAGATCCTCAACTACGGCCATACGCTGGGCCATGCGATCGAACGCCGGGAGCGCTACCGCTGGCGGCACGGCGCGGCGGTATCGGTGGGTCTGGTCTTCGCGGCCGAACTGGGCCGGCTGGCCGGCCGGCTCGACGATGCCACCGCCGACCGGCATCGCAGCATTCTGGAAAGCGTCGGCCTGCCCACCACCTACGATCCCGACGCGCTGCCGCAGTTGCTGGAGAGTATGCAGACCGATAAGAAGACCCGGTCGGGTGTACTGCGTTTCGTCGTGCTCGACGGACTCGGCAAACCGGGCCGGTTGGAGGGCCCCGACCCGGCCCTGCTGGCCGCCGCGTACTCGGCGGTCGCGGGCGCCGGATCGAGCGGAAGCGGCGCGATCCTGCTGTGAAACGGCAGGACCCGTCGTGATGTGACAGTTCGAGGGCCGCGATCGCCGGGATCGTGGCCCTCGAAACTGTTGTGCGGCAGGGTTTCCGGCCGTTCTACTTCGATTCCGGCCACCTGCCGGATACGGCGGGCAGTCAGGCCGGTGAACCCAGGGCGGGCGGAACACCACCGGCGACACGCTCGTTGTCGCGGGTGCCCAGCCACCGGCCGACAGCCACCCCGATGAGCCCGGGAACGAATATCAGCAGCACGATGAACGCCGACGCGGCCGTGGCCTCGAACAGCAGCCCGCCGTCGCCGAGATCGAACTCGGGCAGGAAATCCAGCAGCCAGGACACCAGGCCGCAGCCGATACCGGCGACCACCGCGGTCTGCAGCCAGTGGATCGTCAGATCCGCACCGTGCTCGGGATTCGGATGCTCGTGACGGTCGGCCCGGCCGTCGCGCAGGCCCCAGGCCACCGCCGCACCGATCAGTACCACCAGGCACAGCAGCCGCAACCACACTCCGTACGTCGGGATGTATCCCATCGCGAACCCCAGGAGTACCCGTAGCGCGACGGCCAGTCCACCGAGCGCCAGTGCCCGCAACAACCACGCAGTCATGCCGATCACCATAGCTCCCCGCGCACCGAACTAGAACCCGTTACAGATATTCACCGGGATCCGGGCACCCGTTCACCCCGAGTCGGCGAGCGCAGCGGCCATCGCCTCCCGGGGCGCGGGCCGACCGGTGAACTGTTCGACCTGACCGTAGGCCTGTTCGAGCAACATCTGCAGACCGCCGATCACCGTGTGCCCGGCGGCCGCTACCGCTTCGGCCAGTGGTGTGGGCCACGGGTTGTACAGCGCGTCGAGTACCACGGGCGCGGCGGCCACCGACGCGGCGACCGCCGCGGCCGCCGGATACGGGACGGTGCTGACCACGGCGCCCGCGCTGCCACAGACCGCGGACAGTTCCAGCGCGTCGAATCCGATCACCCGGGCCCGCACACCGAGCTGCTCGGCGAGTTCCCGCGCATTCGCCGCCCGGCCCGCATCACGGGCGACGATTGTGACCGCCTGCGCACCGAGTTCGGTCAGGGCCAGCAGGGCGGGTCGCGCGGTGCCGCCCGCACCGAGCACCACTGCTTCGGTCAATTGCCTGACGCCACCGCCGCGCAACGCGCCCAGCACCCCGTCCACATCGGTGCAGTCGGCATGCCAGCCGGCCGCCGTGCGGACCAGAGTGTTGGCCGAACCGACGAGTACGGCGCGTTCGGTACGGCTCTGCGCGTACGCGAGTGCGGCCTCCTTACCCGGCATGGTCACCGACAGCCCGGCCCATTCCGGGCCGAGCCCGTCCACCAGTCCGGGCAGTTCCGCGGCGGTGCACTCGATTCGCTCGTAGTTCCAGTCCAACCCGAGCGCGCGATAGGCCGCCAGATGCAGCTGCGGTGACTTCGAATGGGTGATGGGGCTGCCGAGCACGGCGGCGCGGCGCGGCCCCGCCGGATCAGCGCCCACTGTCCAGGATTCCGCTCTCCAGCGCCAATTCGATGTTCTGCAAATGCTCGGAATAGCTCTCGGTGAACAGGGTTGTGCCCTGTTTGTCGACCGTCACGAAGTACAGCCAGGTACCGGGCGCGGGTTCCTCCATCGCCTCCAGGGCCGCGATCGACGGCGAGGAGATCGGAGTCGCGGGCAGCCCGGGCATCGCGTAGGTGTTCCATGCTGTGGTCTGGTTGCGATCGGCATCGGTGGTCGCGACCTCGGTCTTGTCGAGGGCGTAGTTGACCGTGGAGTCGAATTGCAGCGGCTGATCGATCCCCAGCCGGTTCACGATCACCCGGGCGACCTTGCTCATATCCTGGGGCAGCGCTTCACGTTCCACCAGGGAGGCGCCGATCAGCGTTTCGTACGGACTGAGCCCGTTGACCCGCCCCGATTCCAGCAGGCCGGTGGCCTCGTAGCTGCGGGCACTCTCGCTGACCAGCTGGTGCAGGATGTCCAGCGCGGATCCGCTCGGGTCGAAATCCCAACTGCCGGCCGCGATCAGTCCCTCGAGCTGGCGGGCACGATCGGGCACCGTGCGAACCGATTCCACCGCCCATTCGGGGACGCCGAGCGCGGCCAGATCGGTGGTCGCCCCGGCCTGCTCCAGTTGTTCGTAGGTGACGCAACGGCGTTCGGGTTCGGCGCCCACACAACTCGCGGCGGCGATCTTGGTGTAGATCCCCTCCTTACGTGCGCCGGTGTTCACATCGTGTTGATCGTGCAGTTGCCGCCCCTCGGAGACGACCACATTGCCGACCCGCGATCCGGGCGCCACCAGCGCGGCGACCGCGTCGGCAGCCGGACTGTGCACCGGGATCGCGTAGAAACCGGGCTGGAGCGCACTCATCCCCTCGTTCTGCACGGCAGCTTCGTAGAAGGCGGCGGAACTGGCGACGATTCCCGCATCCGCCATCGTCTCGGCGACCTCGCTCGCGGTATCGCCCGACTTCACCTGGACCACTACCGGCGCGCCGGCCGGACCGGCGAAATCCTCGGCCGGGGTGTAGCGGTTGACCAGCTTGTACACTCCAGCGCCGACGACCAGCACGAGCAACACCGCGGCGGCGGCCCAGATCAGCCGACGCCGGCCACCCTCCTGTTTGCGAGCGGCTTTCCGGGCCGCAGCCCGGCCACCACGGGCCGGCGCGGTCCGCGTACCGGTGCGGCGGCGGGATCGGGGCCGCGGCTCGGGTTCGGGCTCGGGCTCGTCGTCGAAATCGTCGTCGTATTCGTCGTCATCGACATAGCGGGGGATGACGGCGGTGTCGTCGTCCTCGAAAGGATCCCAGCCGTCCTCGGGCTCGTCGTCGTACCGGTCCGGCTCGTCGGTGACCGGCGTGGCGGATGCCCGGCGGGATCGTTCCCAGGCCTTGTCGTCACGGCGGTACCGCCGCTCTTCGACCTCGCGCTGCCGGAATCGCGCCTCCGCCTGCGCCCATCGATCCGTCATTCATCGTCTCCGGACAACGCGGTACGTGCCGCGTCCTCGGCCGACCTCATCACAGAACTCCGTTCGTCCAACCAGCTCTGCAGGATCGACACAGCAGCCGCCTGGTCGATCACCTGCCGCTGTCCACGCGCTCGAACACCGCTGTCCCGCAGAGAGCGTGCAGCAGACACCGTAGTCAAACGTTCGTCGGAAAGCCGGATCGGCACTTCGGGCAGCGAGTCGCGCAACCTTCCGGCGAACTCCGTTGCCATCCGCGCCGAGCTCCCTTTCTCGCCCCGCAGAGTGCGCGGCAGACCGACGATGATCTCCACTGCCTCGTACTCATGGGCGATTGCCACGATTCGCGCGATATCGGCGCCGGTGCCGGGTCCGGGGCGGGTATCACGTACGGCCCCGGCCGGGCGCCGCCCGGCCCGGCGGACACCGGTGTCGCGCGGCACAGTTTCCACAGGTGTCGCCAGTATCCCGTCGGGATCACTGGCCGCGACCCCGATCCGGACGCTGCCCACGTCGATTCCCAGCCGACGGCCCCGCCCCGGATCCGAGAGCGGATCGGGGCGGTCGACGGGAGGGTCGTCCTGCGCGCCCACCGCCATCAGCCGGCGGATGTGCCGATGTGCTCGCGCACTGCCGCCAGGCCCGCCTCGATTCCCGACGGATCCGAGCCCGCACCCTGGGCCATCTCCGGCTTACCACCACCGCGGCCCGCGATCCGCGGTCCGAAGACACCCACCAGATCACCGGCGGCGAAGCCCAGCGCCTGGGCGGGCTTGTTCACAGTCACCACGAAGGGTACTTTGCCCTCGTTATTTCCGAGCAACACCACAATGGCGGGAGTGGTGCCGAGACGCCCGCGGATATCGGTGGCCAGAGTGCGCAGATCACCGGCCGAGACGCCCTCGGGCGCGGCGGCAGCGACGAGCAGCACCTCACCCAGCCGCTCGGCGGTATCGGCGAAAGCGCCGGCCGACGACAGCACAGCGGCGATCTTGGTCCGCTCGAGTTCCTTCTCGGCGACCCGCAGCCGGTCCACCAACTGCTCGACCCGGCCCGGCACCTCGTCGGACGGCACCTTCAGCATCGAGGCGACCCCGGCGAGCAGCGCCCGCTCCTTGGCCAGGTGCCGGTAGGAGTCCAGGCCGACGAACGCCTCCACCCGCCGCACGCCCGAACCCACCGACGACTCGCCGAGCAGGGTGATGGGGCCGATCTGCGAGGAGTGCCCCACATGGGTGCCACCGCAGAGCTCCATGGAGAACGGGCCGCCCATCTCGACCACGCGAACCCGGTCGCCGTAGTTCTCCCCGAACAGCGCCAGGGCGCCCATCTCCTTGGCCTTGGGCAGATCGGTGACGAAGGTGTTCACCGGGAAGTCCGCGCCCACACCGTCGTTGGACACCGCTTCGATATCGGCCTTCTGCTGCTCGGTGAGCTGACCCTGCCAGTTGAAGTCGAAACGCAGGTAGCCCGGTTTGTTCAGCGAACCGGCCTGGACCGCGTTCGGGCCCAACACCTGCCGCAGCGCCGCGTGCACCATATGGGTACCGGAATGCCCCTGCGTGGCGCCGCGCCGCCAGGCCGGATCGACCTGGGCCAGCACCACATCACCCTCGGTGATCTGCCCCTGCTCGACGGTGCAGCGGTGCACCCACAGCTTCTTCGCGATCTTCTGTACATCGTTGACGACGAGTTTGGTGCCCGCCGCGGTGATGGTGCCGCGGTCGGCGATCTGTCCACCGGATTCCGCGTAGAGCGGGCTGCGATCCAGGATCACCTCGATATGGGTGCCCGCCGGTGCCGTCGGCACCCGGACCCCGTCGGAGATCAGCGCCAGGACATGCGCCTCGGAGGTCAGCTCGTCGAAGCCGGTGAACTCGGTATCGCCGCGATCGACCAGTTCCTTGTAGACGGAAAGATCGGCGTGCGCGTGTTTGCGCGCGTGCGCATCCTCCTTGGCCCGCCGGCGCTGTTCGGCCATCAGCGTGCGGAACCCGTCCTCGTCCACCGACAACCCGGCCTCCGCGGCCATCTCCAGGGTGAGATCGATCGGGAACCCGTAGGTGTCGTGCAGCGTGAAGGCGTCGGCACCGGAGATGGTGCCGGTACCACCGGTCGAGGCCTTGACCTGTTCGGCGGTCTCGTCGAACAGCTTCGACCCGGTGCTCAGCGTCTTACGGAAGGCCGTCTCCTCACCGACCGCGACGGTCTCTATACGCGAGTAGTCGGTGGCCAGCTCGGGGTAGGAGGGAGCCATGAGATCGCTCACCACCCGCATGAACTCGCTCATCACCGGCTGTTCGGCACCCAGCAACCGGGCCGAGCGCACGATTCGCCGCAGCAACCGGCGCAGCACGTAGCCGCGGCCGTCGTTACCGGGATTGACCCCGTCGGCGATCAGCATGGCCGAGGTGCGCGCGTGGTCGGCGATCACCCGGAAACGCACATCGTCGGCGTGCTCGACACCGTAGGAGCGGCCGGTGAGTTCCTCGGCCTTGTCGATGATGGGACGCAGCAGATCGGTCTCGTAGACGTTGTCGACGCCCTGGAGCAGCAGGGCGATGCGCTCGACACCCATCCCGGTGTCGATATTCTTCTTCGGCAGCACACCGACCGGCGGAAAGCCCAGCTTCGGGCTGTCCTCGCCACGGATGTCCTGCATGAAGACCAGGTTCCAGATCTCCAGGTACCGGTCCTCGTCGGCGACGGGACCGCCGTCACGACCGTATTCGGGGCCGCGGTCGTAGTAGATCTCCGAACACGGCCCACCGGGACCGGGGACCCCCATATCCCAGTAGTTGTCCTTACCGTCGCGGAACTGGATCCGCTCCTCCGGGATACCGGCCACCCGGCGCCAGATCTCGGCGGCCTCGGGATCGTCCTGATAGGCGGTGACCCAGATCCGCTCCGGATCGAATCCGTATCCGCCGTCCTCCTGCGAGTTGGTGATCAGCTCCCAGGCGAAGCGGATGGCGCCTTCCTTGAAGTAGTCGCCGAACGAGAAATTGCCCGCCATCTGGAAGAACGTATTGTGCCGCGTGGTGACGCCGACTTCCTCGATATCACCGGTGCGCACGCATTTCTGCACGCTGGTCGCGCGCGGGAACGGCGGGGTCTGCTGACCGAGGAAATACGGCTTGAACTGCACCATGCCCGCGTTCACGAACAGCAGGTTCGGGTCGTCGAGAATCAGCGATGCACTGGACACCTCTGTATGCCCGGCACTTACGAAATGGTCCAGGAACCGCCGTCTGATCTCGTGGGTCTGCACGAATACCCAGCCTACCGGTGCCCTGCACCCGAATTATCACCGAGCCGGGTTTCCGGGCCGCAGACCGCGGACGATCCTGCGCAATGCGCCCACCCGGGGCCCGACCGCCCGTTCGTGGCCGTGGTCGGTGGGGTGATAGTAGTCCACCCCCACGAGTTCGTCCGGGGGGTACTGCTGGGCGAGCACCCCGTCCGGGGCGTCGTGCGGGTAGCGGTAGCCCTGGGCGTTGCCGAGCCGCTCCGCCCCCGAATAGTGCCCGTCCCGCAGATGCGCGGGCACCGTCCCCGCCTTGCCGGCGGATACATCGGCCATGGCCGCACCGATGGCCGCGACCACCGCGCCCGACTTCGGCGCGGTGGCCAGATGGATGGTGGCCTGGGCCAGCGCCAGCCTGCCCTCCGGCAATCCGACCAGCTGCACCACCTGCGCCGCGGCGGTGGCGGTCTGCAAGGCGGTCGGATCGGCCATTCCGACGTCCTCGCTGGCATGGATCATCAGGCGGCGGGCGATGAACCGCGGGTCCTCCCCCGCGGTCAGCATCCGCGCCAGGTAGTGCAGTGCCGCGTCGACATCGGATCCGCGGATGGATTTGATGAAAGCACTGATCACGTCGTAGTGCTGGTCCCCGGCCCGGTCGTAACGGACGGCGGCCTTGTCGATACTGGCCGCCACCAGGTCCAAGCCCACCATCCCGTCCAGCGAGGATTCCGCCGAAGCCTCCAGCGCGGTGAGCGCGCGCCGCGCGTCACCGCCGGCGATCCGGACGATATGGTCGAGCGCTTCCTCGGTGACCGTGTACTGCCCGTCCAACCCACGCGGATCGGCGACGGCCCGCTCCAGGACCGCCCGGATATCGTCCGGACCGAGCGAATGCAACTGCAGAACCAGCGACCGGGACAACAGCGGCGCGACCACGGAGAACGACGGGTTCTCCGTGGTCGCGCCGACCAGCAGCACAATGCGATTCTCGACCGCGGCCAGCAACGCGTCCTGCTGCGTCTTGGAGAAGCGGTGCACCTCGTCGATGAACAGCACGGTCTGCTCGCCCGCCGTCAACCGCCGCCGCGAGATATCGATGACCGCGCGCACCTCCTTGACCCCCGCGGACAGCGCGGACAGCGCCTCGAAGCGCCGCCCGGTGGCCTGCGAGATCAGCGAGGCGAGCGTCGTCTTCCCGGTACCCGGCGGACCGTAGAGCAGTACCGACGCCGCACCCGACCCCTCGACCAGCCGCCGCAGCGGCGACCCGGGCCCGAGCAGATGCTGCTGTCCGACGACCTCGTCGAGCGAAGCGGGCCGCATCCGTACCGCCAGTGGCGCGTGGGCCCCGCCGTTCCGTGCGGCCCCGCCCGCGAAGGCGATATCCGGTGCGCCCGCCCCCGCACCGGGCATATCGAACAGACCCTCACTCATGACAGCGACCGTACCGCCCACCGCCGACACCCGTCCGGCGCGCACACCGGCCGTCCGGCGCTACCCGCGGCGCGCCCGCCGCGTCACCCCTCAGCTGAAGTGTTCGTCGAGGACGGCGCAGACCGCCTCGGCGAAGTCACCGACAGCGTCGTTGCCCAGGCAGCGCGCGTCTTCGGCCAGCCCCGCCCAGCGGTTGAGCAGCGCGTCCGAGCGCGGAACCGACAGACCGTGTTCCCGGGCCGAGGCAATGCGCGCGTGGTCGGCGGGCAGGAACCAGTAGGTGCTGAGCCATACCCAGATCAGCCGGGCTTCGAGGATCTTGTCCGCGAGCAATGCGTCGTCGGCGAGGGCCGGCCAGACACCGACCACTTCGGCGCGCCAGGCCTCCACCATCTGCAGAGCACGTTCGCGGGAGAGTTCGATATCGCAGAGGCATCCGGGGAAGGAGACCAGTGCATAGGCGATATCGAGAGTGGCGTCCCGAAATCCGCCCCATTCGTAGTCGAGGATGCGGGCACCCTCTTCGTTCAGGATCACATTGTCCGGGCACAGGTCCGACGGGCTGAAGGCACGGAACCGGCCACCGGTGAACAGACGCGCGCCGTGCGCGACCTGTTCGCTCACCTCGTCGGGAACCTCCATTCCCAATTCGCGTCGCAGCAGGGCCGGCATCTCCGCGACGGCGGATTCGGCCTGCTGGGCGATCCCGTCGACCCGGTGCACGACGTCGACTCGGCGCAGCAGCGCCACGAAATCGGGTTCGCGGCCCACGGTGGCGGCATGCATCCGGCCGAGCGCCTGCGCGAACGCCATCATGGCATTGCGGGTGGCCGGTTCGACACCGGAGCGCAGCACATCGGTGAGCTTGGTGTTCTCGCCCAGATCACTGAGGACCAGCAACCGGTCGGGCAGGGAGTGCGCGATCAGATACGCGCCGGGGCGTTCGCCGCGGCGGAGCGCGGTGGTGAACTGATAGGAGACCGCTTCCCGGAGGAAGGCCGAATCGACACTGGCGACGCCCGGGGTGACGGTGACGTTCTTCGGGTCCGAGACCGACCCGCGCACCTGCTTGATGATCAGGGTGCGGGGTAGGGAGAAGGCGTTCTCGGCGACCCGGACGCGTAGGACGGTCGTCCGTCCGCTACCGCTGAGTTCGGTAGGATCGCTCAGCTTCACCGGAGCACCCATTCGCTTTGTGAGCAACTGCTGTGCTGCGGATACGACTTCGGTGGCTCGTTCGGCCAGTAGTGCAGTCATCGCATCTCAAGTTACTCGCATTCGGTCACTTCTAGCGAGCGGTTGAACAACCTTTCCGTGTCGTTCGGCGTGTCCGCTGGGTCGCCCAGCCACCCCCGGCCCGCCGCTCGCCGCGCGACCGCCCTGCTTGACACCGCTGTGCGGGTCGGGTTTTCTCGATCTGAACTGCTGTGCGCCACACCGGAAACCAGCTGCGTCGAAAGGTATGCCAGCGTGACCGACACACCGCGTTCCGCCCCGGCCTCTCCCGGCGATCCGGCCGCCACAGGGGGACATCCCCCGGTACCCGATCCCCGACGCCCGGTCTCGGCGACCGAATCCGGTAGCGCCGCGGTGAGCAGCGACACCCCGCTGCCCGGAGTGCCGCCACCGGCGGGCAAACCGGGAGCAGCCCAGCAGCCGACCGTGGTGGAGACCTCCGCCGCGCCGCACCACCCCGACCCGACCGGGACCGCCGCGCCCGGTGACGGGGCCGCCGCGCCGCACGGCACCGGGGAAACCGGCGTGTCCCCCGGACAACCGGTGTACGGCCCGCCCGGCACGGGGCCGGACCCGAACGCGCAGGTCTACGGATACCAGGCGTACGGCACCGGCATTCCCGGCAATCTCGATATCGGGCACGCGCTCAGTTACGGCTTGGAGAAGTTCAAACGCAACCCCGGCCCGTGGGTCGCGGTCACCTCGCTCGGCCTGATCATCTACCTGGTCTTCTATCTGGTCGTCCGGGTCGTGGAACCGAACTCGATGCTCGGGCTGCTCGTCGTCTTCGCCGCGGTGATGACCGGATTGTGGCTGTTGCAGGCCGCCATGGTCCGCGGCGCCCTCTACGAGACCGACGGCTACCGTCCTGGTTTCGGCTCCTACTTCTACCTGGGCAGCATGGCGAACGCGTTCCTGACCGCGCTGCTGGCTTTTCTGGCCACCACCCTCGCGTCGGCGCTGTGCCTGCTACCCGGCATCGCGGTGGGGATCGGCTGTATGTTCTCGCTGCATTTCGCGATCGAACAGGGACAGAGCCCGGTAGAGGCCATCAAATCCAGCTTTCTGCTGGTGCTGCGTGATCCGGTCCGGGTAGTGCTCCTGGTACTGACCGTGATGGTGGTGACGGCGTTGGGCCTGCTGGCGTGCGGGTTCGGCCTGCTGATGGCCGGCCCGGTGGCGGTGCTCGCGGTGACCTACGCGTATCGCACGCTCACCGGGGGTCCGGTCTCGCCGGTATAGCGGGACCGGACGTACTCCCGGTTACAGGTCGCGGACGTGCGCGGCCCACGAGCCACCGCGTCCGTCAGGCGGAGCCGCCACTCGCCGCCGGGGCGGCTGCCACGCCGTTGCTCTCCGGCGCCTTGCCCGCGGGCCGCGGTACCGCATCCAGACCCGCTTCTTTGCGCTGCTGGGCGGTGATCGGGGCCGGCGCGTCGGTGAGCGGGTCGACACCGCCACCGGTCTTCGGGAACGCGATCACTTCCCGGATCGAGTCGAGCCCGGCCAGCAGTGCCACGATCCGGTCCCAGCCGAAGGCGATACCGCCGTGCGGCGGCGCACCGAAGGCGAACGCGTCGAGCAGGAAGCCGAACTTCTCCTGCGCCTCGTCTTCGCTGATGCCCATCACCTTGAACACGCGTTCCTGCACGTCCTTGCGATGGATACGGATACTGCCGCCACCGATCTCGTTGCCGTTGCAGACGATGTCGTAGGCGTAGGCGAGCGCGGCGCCGGGATCGGTGTCGAAGCTGTCCAGCGATTCCGGTTTCGGCGAGGTGAAAGCGTGGTGCACGGCCGTCCATGCCGAATGCCCGAGCGCCACATCGCCGCTGGCGGTCGCGTCGGCGGCCGGTTCGAACAGCGGGGCGTCCACGATCCACACGAACGACCACGCGTTCTCGTCGATGAGTCCGACCCGGTGCGCGATCTCCGAACGTGCCGCACCCAGCAGTGCGCGCTGCGCTTTGGCCGGGCCCGCGGCGAAGAACACGCAGTCACCCGGCACGGCGCCGACATGTGCGGCCAGGCCCGCGCGCTCGTCCTCGGTGAGGTTCTTGGCCACCGGACCGGTGAGCGTGCCGTCCGCACCGACCAGCACATAGGCCAGGCCCTTGGCACCTCGCTGTTTGGCCCAGTCCTGCCAGGCATCGAGTTGGCGCCGCGGCTGGCCCGCGCCGCCCGGCATCACGACCGCGCCCACGTACGGCGCCTGGAACACCCGGAACGGTGTGTTCGCGAAGTACTCGGTGCATTCGGTGATCTCCACCCCGAAGCGGAGATCGGGTTTGTCGCTGCCGAACCGCCGCATCGCCTCGGCATAGGTCATATGCGGGATCGGTGTCGGAATCCGATACCCGATGAGCTCCCACAGCGCCACCAGAACATCCTCGGCCAGCAGGATGACATCCTCTTGGCGGACGAAGCTCATCTCCAGGTCGAGCTGGGTGAACTCGGGCTGGCGGTCGGCGCGGAAGTCCTCGTCGCGATAGCAGCGCGCGATCTGGAAGTATCGCTCGATTCCGCCCACCATGAGCAGCTGCTTGAACAGCTGCGGGCTCTGCGGCAGGGCGTAGAAGCTACCGGGCTGCAACCGGGCCGGTACCAGGAAGTCGCGGGCACCCTCGGGGGTCGAGCGGGTCAGGGTCGGGGTCTCGACCTCGACGAACTCGTGCCGGGCGAGCACCGAGCGCGCCGCGGCGTTGACCTTGGACCGCAGCCGGATGGCATGCGCGGGGCCCTCGCGCCGCAGGTCCAGGTAGCGGTACCGGAGCCGGGCTTCCTCACCGGGTTGTTCGTCGAGTTGGAAGGGCAGCGGGGCGCTCTCGTTGAGCACCTCGAGTTCCTTGACATCGACCTCGATCGCACCGGTCGGCAGTTCCGGGTTCTCGTTGCCCGCGGGCCGCTGTTCGACCACGCCGACGATCCGCACACAATATTCCGCCCGCAGCCGGTGCGACTGCTCGGCTGCCGGGCCTTCACGGAACACCGCCTGCGCCACACCGGAAGCGTCGCGCAGATCGATGAAGATCACGCCACCGTGGTCGCGCCGCCGGGCCACCCAACCGGAGAGGGTAACGGTCTGACCCGCCTGTTCACTTCGCAATGAACCGGCCAAGTGGGTGCGCAGCACGGTATTCCTTTCGACGGTCGGAGTACACCGGGACGGCCTCCGGATGCGGTTGCCATCGTAGTGCGCCGCGCCGAGCGGACGTAAACGGATATATTGCGAGCACCCGAGCATGTTGCGGCGAACACGTTCACAGACGGGATCAGTCATGACCTTCAACGAGGGAGCACAGATCGACCCCGGCCGTGCCTCGTCGGGCGGCGGCCCCGGCCGGGGCGGCAAACTCGCCCTGGGCGGTGGCGCCGGAGGATTGATCGTCCTGGTGCTCGCCCTGCTGCTCGGCGGCGACCCCGGTTCGGTACTCGGTCAGTTCACCGGAGCCGAGGATCTGGAACAGCGCACGGGCGAAACAGCGGGGACGCCCGAGCACTGCCGCACCGGCGCGGACGCCAACAGATATGTGGACTGCCGGGTCGTGCTCACCGCGCAGAGCCTGGATTCGGTCTGGTCGACGGAACTGCCCGAACAGACCGGTACCGCCTACGAAGCACCCGGGCTCCGCTTGTTCACCGGCGGTATCTCCACCGGCTGTGGCTACGCGAGCAGCGAGGTGGGGCCCTTCTACTGCCCCACCGATCGGACCGCCTATTTCGATATCGGGTTCTTCCAGGACCTGGTGGACCGGTTCGGCGCGAGCGGCGGGCCGCTGGCGCAGGAGTACGTGGTGGCGCACGAGGTCGGCCACCATATCCAGAATCTGCTCGGCGATATCGGGCGGGCCCAGCAGGATCCCCGGGGCCCGGAATCCGGTGCCGTGCGTACCGAACTCCAGGCGGATTGCTACGGGGGCCTCTGGGCCCACTATGCCGACAAGACCCCGGCGCCCGGTTCGGATACACCACTTCTGGTACCACTGACCGATATCGATATCCAGGACGCGCTGTCCGCCGCCTCCGCGGTCGGCGACGACCGGATCCAGGAGGCCGCACGCGGCCGGGTGAACCCGGAGGCGTGGACACACGGCGCCTCCGAACAGCGGCAGAAATGGTTCCTCACCGGGTATCGCACCGGCGAGGTATCGGCGTGCGACACCTATTCTGCGGCCGACTTGAGCAATCCGGTGGGGTTCCGCTGACCCACCGGTGCCGGCGGCTCAGAACTGGTTGTCGTAGCCGGCGTCCTCGTCGGGGTCCACCGCACCGATGACCTCGGGCGCGGATTCCCCGAGCGGCCCCGTGAGATCGTCGTTACCGGTGGCGCTGCGGTAGGGATCGACCGTGCGGGAGTGTTCCTCGTCGTTGTTGCGCTGTCCGGCGGCACCGGCCGGCGACCCACCCATGAAGGAACTCGACGCGGGCGTGGTGGCTGCGGGCATACCGGCGGGCAGCGCGCCCGGGCGGAGCAGATTGGCCAGCGGCGGCTGTGCGGCGCCGGGGGCACCGGGTACCGACGGCGAGCCGGGTGTCCCCGGCAAGCCCGGCGATGCTGTGGACGGTCCGGGGCCGCCGGTGCCGAGACCGGGGCCGCCCGGTGTGGTGCTCGGACTGCCTACGTCGAGCCCGGCCAGGGTGGTGGCGGCCGGGTCGTCCGTCGAAGAGCCCAGGACCGATTCGAGATCCGAGGTATCGGAGGCCATACTCTGCGCCTGCTGCATGAGCGGCTCACCGACGCTCTGGGCGACGTTCTGGGCGGCCTCGGCGGCCTGCTGGCCGTCGACACCCACCAGGTTCTGCACCATGCCGCCCAGTTCGGCGGTCTTGCCGGCGAGATCACCGCGGGTGGCGTTGGCGACGATCACGGCCTGACCCAGATGTTCGGTGGCCGAGGCGATGAGCGCCGTCTGCGCGGGCGGGGTCATCACCACCGGGGCGAGCGCCACGGCCTGGCCGATGAACGAGCCGGCGATGGTGCTGAGCTGCGCGTTTCCCTGCTGGACCACCGATGCGGCGGCCTGGGTGAGGGCGGCGATATCGATACCGCGCTGACTCGTCTGCAAGCCGGAGTTGTTCGCCTCCTGCCCGGCGGTCTGGGCGGTCTGGGAGGCGTCGCTCTCCCAGGCCTGCCCCATGGCGGTCAGGCTGCTCTTGCCCACGCTCATGGCGGTCTCGATGATCGCCGAGGACTGACTCAGGATCGCGGTGGGGTCCAGGGCGCCGATGACTCCGGTACCGAAACTGCTCAGCAGATCGCGGATCGGCTGGAACAACACATCGATACCTGGCAGGGCGGGCAGGGCGGCGCCGCCGAGCAGTGCCGCGACCGGGTCGGAGGGAAGCGCCGGTGCGGCGGCCGCCGGAGTGCCGGCCGCCGACGCGGCAGGGGCACCCCCACCCGCGGCAGCGCCACCGGCCGCGGTGTTCGACGCCTGACCGAGCACACCCTCGGCGGTATCCAGCACCGGCGCCGCGGCCTGATGGACGGCGCCGAGCAACTGGTTCGCCTGATCGGATGCTTCGTCGGCCACACCGGACAGAATGTCCTGCGCATCGGCCGCGTCTCCGCTGAGCCCGGACAGTCCCGGCAGACCCGCGCCGGGCATTCCCGTCGCCGCGGGACCGTCATCGGAGATCCGCTGGGACAGGACGAACTCCGGCGCTTCCACCGGCTGCTCACCCGCGGGGAGCTGGGCCAGCGGTACATCCTGGATGGCGGCGCCCGGGTCCGGCTGCACCGACGGCGCCGCGGTCTCCGGAACGCGCGCGGGTGCGGTCGGCACCGCGTGGAGTTCGGGCGCGATCACGCCCGCCGACGCCGTGGTGTCGAGCGGCTTCACAACGCACCTCCGGCAGCGCCGAGCACACCGGCCGTGCCGTCGTCGGTCACGTCGTAGCCGAGCGCGGAAGTGAAGGCCGCGTCCGACAGCTTTCGATACTTGTCCGAGAGATCGTTGATATCGCGTGCCTGCAGCACCTGAGCGGCAGCGAACATGGCCAGGTAGTCGGCACCGATCAAACCGAAAACCGGTGTCAGTGCGGCGACATTGGCCACGGCGTCGATATTGCCCGCCGCCGCGATCTCGGTTCCGATCCCGGAATTCGTGATTCCGAACGCGCGCAGGGCTTCGGTTGCTACCGAGACATCACTCATCGAGCTCCCCCCTCATTCTTCGTGAACTTCATCGTGGCCACCGCGTGGAACGTCTTGTATGCCGCAACGACGCACACCCCTTGCGGCACCAAATGGTTGCCGCCCGAATATAGCCCACTCGACCGGCCGCACACGAGAGACAACGAGGCGGCAAAACTAGAACATGTTGCAAATTAGAACGAGTTCTATATTCTCGTCTCCATGAAGGTCGCAGTGACCGGCGCAGCCGGCTACCTGGGTACGAATCTGCTCCCGCTGCTCGCCGAGCGCGGCGACGACATCGTCGCCATCGACCGGGTGGCGCCGCGGCAGCCCGGCGCGGCGAACATCACCTGGGTGAGCGCCGACGTGCTGGACCCCGAATCCATGCGGTCGGCCCTCGACGGGGCCGAGATCGTCTACCACCTGGTCGCGGTGATCACCCTCGCCGACAAACACGACCTGGCCTGGCGGGTGAACACCGAGGGAGTCCGGGTGGTCGCCGAGGCCGCACACGCCGTCGGCGCCCGCCGGTTCGTGCACGCCAGCTCGATCCACGCCTTCGACCAGTACAGCTGCGGGGGCAGTATCGACGAGACGACCCTGCGCTCCACCGAGGCGAGCCTGCCGGTCTACGACCGTTCCAAATGGCAGGGCGAGATCGAGTTGCGCACTGTCGTCGAAGCCGGCCTGGACGCGGTGATCTGCAATCCCACCGGCGTTTTCGGTCCGGCGGACCACGGGACCCCGCTGTCCCGGATCAATCGCTCGCTGCGCGATGCGGCGCGCGGCCGTATTCCGGCCATGATCGACGGCGGCTTCGACCTCGTGGATGTCCGCGATGTCGCGCGCGGCCTGCTCCTGGCCGGGGAACACGGCCGGACCGGGGAGAATTATCTGATCGGCGGCGAGATGATCTCCATGCTGGAGCTCTGCCGGACTGCCGCTCGGCACGGCGGGAAGAAGGGGCCGCGATTCTCCATCTCGCCGAAGCTCGTCTCGGGTCTCATTCCCGTGATGGAACCGATCGGTAAGCGGCTCGGCACCGATATCGTCTCGAAGGCCGCGCTCGGCGCGCTGATCTCGGCGCCACTGGTGGACCACGGCAAGGCCACGCGCGAACTCGGGTATCAGCCGCGCCCGATCGACGTCACCGTGCGAGATCTGGTGGCGTTCTTCGCCGATCCGCACGCCCCCCTGCCCGATTTCACGCCGACTGCTTGACAGCACTTAGAACGCGTGTTCGACTGGTCCGGTGCGGTGGCAGAACCAAACCCTGGACGCCGACGACGGCGCGCTGCCCGGCCTCGACCGGGCCGGGTTCGCCCGCACCGTACAGACTCCCGAGTTCGACGGGATCACTTTCCACGAGGTGCTCTGCAAGAGTGCCCTGAACAAGGTCCCCGACGAATCGAACCTGCCGTTCCGGTGGACGGTCAATCCCATGCGCGGATGCTCGCACGGCTGCCGGTACTGCTTCGCGCGCGGATCGCACGAATACCTGGATCTCGACGCCGGAACCGATTTCGACACCCAGATCGTGGTGAAGACCAATATCGCCGCGGTGCTGCGCCGAGAACTCACCCGCCGGTCCTGGCACCGGGAGAAAGTGGCACTGGGCACCAACACCGATCCCTATCAGCGAGCCGAGGGCCGATACCGGCTGATGCCCGGAATCATCGGCGCCCTCACCGATTCCGGGACGCCGTTCTCCATTCTCACCAAGGGCACCCTGCTGCACCGGGACCTGCCACTGCTCACGCTCGCCGCGCGTGAGGTGCCGGTGCACATCGGAATATCGCTGGCCCTGCTGGAACCCGAACTGCACCACGGCCTGGAACCCGGCACACCGTCCCCGCGTGCCCGGCTCGATCTGGTACGTGCCTGCAGTGACGCCGGATTCGCGGTGAACATCATGGTGGCGCCGGTGATCCCGTACCTCACCGACGGCCGAACCCAGCTCGACGAACTCTTCGGTGAGCTGGCCGGGGCGGGCGCGGTGTCGGCGGTCGCCCTGCCGCTGCACCTGCGCGGGAGCACGAGGGGATGGTTCCTGGGCTGGCTGGCCGAACATCATCCGGCGCTGCTGCGCCGGTACCGGCAGCTGTACCGGCGCGGCGCGGTCGTCGCCCCCGAGTACGCGGGCTGGTTGCGCGAACGTATCGATCCACTGCTGGAACGGCACGGCCTGCTCCCGGAACGCGCGGACGAGCCCCGGACTCCACCCGCCACCGAACCCCGAACCCCTCCCCAGCTCGAGCTGTTCGCCTGACCCCACTTCGCCCCCACTTCGCCGCTTCGAACTGCCCGAAGCCGAGCCGCCGAGCGAACAAAAAGGGCGCCCCAGCGAAGCCGCGGGCGCACACAACGTGCACCGCCGCAGCGAACGCGGACGTCCGCACGACGCGCACCGCCGCAGCGAACGCGGAGGTACGCAAAGAGCGCACGGCCGCAGCGAACGCGGAGGTACGCCTACGCTGGTAGGTACCGGACACACAGACGCACCCGCGCCTCGTTCCGCTCCCGCCGCCGACCCGGCCCGCGCTTTTCCGGCGCGGCGACCCCGCACCGGGGTAGGTTGGCGACCGGCAGCTCATTTCGACGAGGAAGTGAAGCACGCATATGGTTTCGCACCACGACAGCATCGGCCGCCCCGAGACCGCGGACGCCGGAAAAAGCTCCGGCACAGCGGAATTGGATCGCGTCGTCATCCGCTTCGCGGGCGATTCCGGCGACGGTATGCAACTCACCGGCGACCGGTTCACCCATGAGGCGGCGGCCTTCGGCAACGATCTCGCCACTCAGCCCGATTTCCCCGCCGAGATCCGGGCACCACAGGGGACGCTGCCGGGTGTCTCGTCGTTCCAGATCCAGATCGCCGATCACGATATTCTCACCGCCGGCGATCGGCCGGATGTCCTGGTCGCGATGAACCCGGCCGCGTTGAAGGCCGATCTGGGCGAGTTGCCGCGCGGGGGCACCGTCATCGTCAACACCGACGAATTCACCAAGCGCAATCTCGCCAAGGTCGGCTACGCTGCCGATCCGCTGGCCGACGACAGCCTCGCCGACTTCGTGGTGCATCAGGTGCCGATGACCTCGCTCACGCTGGCCGCCACCGAATCGACCGGGGTCGGCAAGAAGGACGGGCAACGCGCCAAGAACATGTTCGCGCTGGGGCTGCTGTCCTGGATGTACGGGCGGCCCATCGGCGGCACCGAGAAATTCCTGCGGGAGAAGTTCGCCGCGAAACCGGATATTGCCGAGGCCAATATCCTCGCCTTCCGTGCCGGTTGGAACTACGGCGAGACCGCCGAGGCGTTCGCCACCACCTACCGCATCGCCCCGGCCGTTCTCCCCGCCGGCACCTACCGGCAGATCACCGGTAACACGGCACTGGCGTACGGCCTGATCACCGCCGGTTCACTCGCGGGTCTGCCGCTGTTCCTGGGTACCTATCCGATCACCCCGGCCTCCGATATCCTGCACGAACTCAGCAAACACAAGAATTTCGGGGTGACCACCTTCCAGGCCGAGGACGAGATCGCCGGGATCGGCGCGGCGCTGGGAGCGTCCCTCGGCGGCGCGCTGGGGGTCACCAGCACCTCGGGCCCCGGTCTGGCGTTGAAGAGCGAGACGGTCGGTTTGGCCGTGATGACCGAACTGCCGCTGGTGATCGTGGATGTGCAACGCGGTGGCCCGTCAACCGGGCTACCCACCAAAACCGAGCAGGCCGATCTGTTGCAGGCGCTCTTCGGGCGCAACGGCGAATCCCCGGTGGCCGTCCTGGCGCCGCGTTCTCCCGCCGACTGCTTCGCCGTCGCGGTCGAGGCCGCGCGGATCGCCCTCACCTACCGGACGCCGGTGCTGCTGCTCTCCGACGGTTCGATCGCCAACGGATCCGAGCCGTGGTCCATCCCGGCGGTGAACGAACTCGAACCGATCGACCCGGGTTTCGATACCGCCGACGAGGACGATTTCCGGCCGTATGCCCGCGATCCGGAAACGCTGGCGCGCTCGCTCGCGGTGCCGGGCACCGCGGGCCGCGCCCATCGGATCGGTGGTCTGGAGAAGGCCGACGGTAGCGGCGATATCTCCTATGATCCGGCCAACCACGATCTGATGGTGCGGTTGCGGCAGGCCAAGATCGACGGAATCCCGGTACCGTCCGCCGAGGTGGACGATCCCGGCGGCGCGGCCGAGGTGCTGATGGTCGGCTGGGGTAGTTCCTACGGTCCGATCGGTGAGGCCTGCCGACGGGTCCGGCGCCGGGGCGGGCGGGTGGCGCAGGTGCATCTGCGGCATCTGAATCCGCTGCCGCCCGATCTGGGTGAGGTGCTGCGGCGCTATCCGACCGTGGTCGCGCCGGAGATGAACGGCGGCCAGCTGGCGATGCTGTTGCGGGCGAAGTACCTGGTGGATGTCCAGCCGTGGACCAAGGTCGCCGGTACGGCGTTCTCCGCCCAGGAACTCGTCGATGTCATCGACGCGGCACTGGACGGCACCCTGGCCGGCCTCGAACGCGACAAGGCCCGCGCCGCGCGGGCCCGGGCTACGTATCGTACGAACGGGGGCGCAGTATGACCATCGTCGAAACATCGCTGACCGGCACCGAGCTGGGGATCACCCCGGTCTCCGGCCTGTCCGGGGTACCGACCGCGGACGGTCCGCAGAAGGCCAAGGACTACACCTCGGACCAGGAAGTACGCTGGTGCCCCGGCTGCGGTGATTACGTCATCCTCGCCACCGTGCGGGGTTTCCTGGCCGATCTCGGCCTGCGCCGGGAGAATCTGATGTTCGTCTCCGGAATCGGCTGTTCGAGCCGGTTCCCCTACTACCTCGACGCCTACGGTATCCATTCCATCCACGGCCGCGCCCCGGCGATCGCCACCGGCCTGGCGGTGACCCGGCCGGATCTGTCGGTGTGGGTGGTCACCGGCGACGGCGACGCCCTCTCCATCGGCGGCAACCATCTGATCCACGCCCTGCGCCGCAACGTCAATATGACGATCCTGCTGTTCAACAACCGGATCTACGGGCTGACCAAGGGCCAGTACTCCCCCACCTCCGAACCGGGCAAGGTGACCAAATCGACGCCGATGGGTTCGGTGGACCACCCGTTCAACACCTTGTCGGTGGCCCTCGGGGCCGAGGCCACCTTCGCCGCGCGGGCGCTGGATTCCGACCGTACCGGTTTGAACGAGGTGCTGCGTGCGGCCGCCGAACACCGGGGCACCTCGTTCGTGGAGATACTGCAGGACTGCCCCATCTTCAACGACGGGTCCTTCGATGTGCTGCGCCGCGGTGACAGCGAATCCCGGCTCATCCGATTGCGCGACGGCGCCCCGCTACGGTTCGGCGCCGAGAACGAATTCGCGGTGGTACGGCGCGGGTTCGGGCTGGCGGTCGTTCCTGCGGCGAATGTGCCCGAGGGCGAGATCATCGTCCACGACGCGCATACCGACGACCCGGAATACGCCTACGCGCTCTCCCGCCTCTCCGATCAGGACCTCGACCATGTGGTCACCGGGGTCTTCCGAGCGGTGGATCGGCCCACCTACGACGACGGTGTCCGTGCCCAGACCGCCGCGGCGCGGGAACGGTTCCCGGTGACCGGCGATTCGCTGCAGAATCTGCTCACCGGACCGGAGACCTGGACCGTGGGCTGACCCGGACGGCGGATCGGAGAACGTAAATCCGCCGCCGGAACCCGGGTCAGTACAGGGTCGCGATCTCCGCGTCGGTCAGGACTATCGGTGTGACGTAGTCCTTGGCCCGGGTCAGGGTCACCGCCCGGTAGAGGGGACGTTCGGAAAGCGCCGCGTCGCGCGCTTCGGCGCGAAGTTGGTGTACCAGCAGATCGGCGACCGCGAGAGCCGCCGGGAGCTCGCTGCGCACGAGTGCGTCGGCCAGCCGCCGCAGCCCCAGCAGATGCAACTCCCGGCCGCTCCCGGCATCGGTGTACATCGCGAGCGGGACCAGCTGCCGGTCCGGTCCGGCGGTGAGGCGGAGAACCAGCCTGCTCAACCGCCCGGGATATACGAGAAGTTCCACCCCGGTGACCGCCGGAACATCCAGTGCCCGGGTCCGCGTCAAGGTCTGGGCACTGATCGTGGAACCGCACAGCCAGAGTCGGCGCCGCCGGGCCACCGCGACGTACCCCACGGCCGGTAGGGCCACCACCAGGACGGCGACCAGACCCGGGAACGGACCGAACACCACGCCGGTGACCGCACCGATTGCGAGGGCGAGAGCGAGGGCGACGAGTGCCAGCCGCCGCAGGACCGGCGCGTACACCTCGGGCGCCACCAGATCCAGCCCGATGCGTTGTCCGGCGTCGGGCGTGGGTGCATCGGTCACGGCAGGCGCTCTTCGGTCCGGAGAATGGGTCGCACCGGACAGTACTATGCCCCGCCGGTCACTATGCCCCGCCGGTCCGGTGCGTGTTCCGCGGGGCGACCGGACCGGACGGCTCGGCCGCTCCCGCGAAATCCGGCCCGTTGCCGACCGGCGGACCTGTTACCACCTCGGGCGCGCAGGCGCCGGGGTTCGCCGAGGCGGGCATCGCGAACGACCCCCGACGGCGATCCCCGCCCACCGCGTGGGCGGGGGGATCCGGCACAACTAGGCCGTCAGCGTGGCGACGATCTCGTCCAGCGGGACCTGGCGCTGGTCGCCGGTCTGCATATCCTTCAGTCCGACGGTCCCCTCCGCCAGATCGCGGTCGCCCAGGATCAGCGTGTACCGCGCGCCCGACCGATCGGCGGCCTTCATACCGCCCTTCACCCCACGGTCGCCGTAGACCAGATCCACCCGGACACCTGCCGCGCGCAGCTCACCGGCCAGCACCACCATGCGCTGTTTGGCGGCCTCACCCAGCGGTACGCCGAACACCTCGCAGCGGGCCGGATCGCCCGCCGTGACCCCCTCGGCCGCGAGCGCCAGAACCGTCCGGTCCACCCCCAGGCCGAACCCGATTCCGGACAGGGCCTGACCGCCGAGTTCGGCCATGAGGCCGTCGTACCGGCCGCCGCCGCCGATACCGGACTGCGCGCCCAGTCCGTCGTGTACGAACTCGAAGGTCGTCTTGGTGTAGTAGTCCAGACCGCGCACCATCCGCGGATTCAGCACATACGGCACCCCGAGCGCGTCGAGGTGCGCGAGGACCTGGTCGAAGTGGGTCTTCGCGGATTCGGACAGGTGATCGATCATCAGCGGCGCCGCCGCGGTCATCTCCCGTACCTCGGGCCGCTTGTCGTCGAGCACCCGCAGCGGGTTGATCTCGGCCCGGCGCCGGGTCTCCGCGTCCAGGTCGAGCCCGAAGAGGAATTCCTGCAACCGCTCGCGGTACTGCGGGCGGCAGGTCTCGTCGCCGAGCGAGGTGATCTCCAGCCGGAACCCGGTCAGACCCAGATTTCGGAAACCCGCGTCGGCGACCGCGATGACCTCGGCGTCCAGGGCGGGATCGTCCACGCCGATGGCCTCCACCCCGACCTGCTGCAGCTGCCGATACCGGCCCTTCTGCGGCCGCTCGTAGCGGAAGAAGGGTCCGGCGTAGCTCAGCTTCACCGGAAGCTGGCCGCGGTCCAGCCCGTGTTCGATCACCGCGCGCATCACCCCGGCGGTGCCCTCCGGGCGGAGGGTGACGCTGCGTTCGCTGCGATCGGAGAAGGTGAACATCTCCTTGCTCACCACATCGGTGGATTCGCCGACACCACGCGCGAACAGTTCGGTGTCCTCGAAGACCGGCAGCTCGATATGCCCGTACCCGGCGAGTCGGGCGGCGCGGAGCAGGCCGTCGCGTACCGCGACGAACTCGGCCGAACCGGGCGGAACGTAATCCGGGACCCCCTTCGGGGCGGAGAAGCTGCTGGTCTTGGTCACGGTGAACCAGTTTCCCCCACCCGGCCCGGTCGAGTCCAACCGGTTACACCGCATCCCGCCCCGGGGCGGCCGGTCCGGGCGATATCCGGGCGCCGGGCGCCGGAGATGGCAGACTCTAGTCCCGGAAGCAACAGACCAGCCGCGACCGGCCGGGCCTGCCGGGTCCGGCCGCCGCACGGGAGGAACGTGGTAGTGCCCAGCAACGAACAACGCCGAGCGGCGGCGAAACGCAAGCTGGAACGACAGCTCGCCAACCGGGCCGAACGCGCGCGCAAGCGTAAGCAACTCACCATCGCCGGATCGGCGCTCGGAGTCGTCGTGGTGATCGCCGCGGTGACCGGGGTGTACTTTCTGACCCGCGGCGGCGACAACACCGATACATCAGCGCAGAGCAGCGCCGCACAGACGCCGGACGCCTCGCTGTCCAGTACGCCGGGCGCCGCGCCACCGCCCCCGGCCGCCGCCAAACCGGCCAGTGTGAACTGCAACTACCGCGACAGCGCCCAGCCCGCGTCGAAACCGGTGCAGAAACCGCGGGCCGAGGGTATCCAGACCGGTGACGGCAACTCCTCGCTGAGCATCAGCGTCGACAGCAATCAGGGCCCGATGGGGCTGACCCTGAACAACGCGGAGTCGCCGTGCACGGTCAACAGCTTCGCCAGCCTGGCCGGCCAGGGGTATTTCGACGGCACCAACTGCCACCGGCTCACCCAGGGTGAAGGTCTGAAGGTGCTGCAGTGCGGTGATCCGACCGGCACCGGCAGCGGTGGTCCGGGCTACGAATTCGACAACGAGTACCCCACCGATCAGTACGCACCGAACGATCCCGCCCTCCAGCAGCCGATCAGCTACGGGCGCGGTGTGCTGGCCATGGCCAACGCCGGGGCCGGCACCAACGGCAGCCAGTTCTTCATCGTGTACGGCGATTCGATGCTGCCGCCGAACTACACGATCTTCGGCACCGTGGACGAGGGCGGGCTGGCGACTCTGGACAAGATCGCCGCCGCGGGCCAGGACGAATCCAATGGTCCCGGCGACGGCAAACCCACCCAGCCGGTGACGCTGAACTCCGTCCGGATCGACTGACCCCCGGCACCCGGCCGTCCGGCGCGTTCCGCTCACCTCGGTTTCCGGCGATATATGCTGGTCGGCGCAACGTTGCGAAGACTGTGCCCCCATTTCTCGGGTAATCTCGAAAAAGGGAGTGCGCGTGACCAAGTCGTGCTCATCGGCCGCAGTTCCGGGCCGGGGCGCCGTTCGCGGGTTCTTCCGGTGTTCGCGTCGCGCCGGGCAAACCTTCGCCGGGCGGTTCGCGGGCCGAACCGGCGGATTCCGATCCGCCGGTTCGGCCCGCTACGCCGGGGCACCACAACATCCAATAGTGCACACCGCAGTATCGGGGAGCAGCCATGTCCGAGGAACTGGACGACATCGGCCGGGAAACCGCGGCCATGATGAAAACGATGTTGCAGATCGCGACATTGGTCGCACTCAAGGCCCGGGAACGCGGTCAGCGCGAGGCCGAGATGCGGGTCAAGATGACCGAGGCCCGCGCGAAAGAGGCCCGGGAGCTGCAGATCCGCGAGGCGCGGGACGCCAAGTCCAAGGATCCGCGCAACCTCGCCCTGGCCCAGACCATTTCACGGTCGGTGGCGGAGGTCGGGCCACCGGGTAGCTCGGTACCGCATCGGGACAATCCCGGTTATCGGGGCGTCCAGCTGGAGAAGGACCGCTTCTCGATCAGCTCGTTCGCCGAGAAATCCGACCAGGCGAGCAGCGCCGCCGACGCGGTGCGTTACGACTCGGTGGAGCGGCGGGCGGCCCTGGCCGCACACCTCGCGAAGATCGGTGTCGCACCGGAACTGGCGGCGGCCCGGATGCTGGTCGAGGTGGGGCAGGCGACCCCACCGAGCGAAGCGGTACGTACCAGGCCGGATCAGGCACCCGTGGTGCAACGCGCCCGGGAACAGGAACAGCTGGCCCGGGGACTCGAACGCAGTCGTTAGCCGCCGGGTCCGGCCGCGAACGAAGAGAATGCCCGTCCGCATGGACGGGCATTCTCCGTTTTCGGCGTGGTGCAGGTGTCAGCCCCGTACTTCGCTTCCGGCCGACCGGAGATCCTCGATCGGTTCGGGGCTCTCGGCGGGATCGCTGAACATCCCCTGTGGCGGGGCCGTCAGCGGTAGGGGCACGAGCATGTCCTTGTGCCCGTTGCGCACACTGCAGTACTTGAACGGGCCCTTCGGATCGAGCAGGACCGCCATGTGCTGATCGGCGTGGTCGAGGAACCATACGCTCATCCCGGTGGCGCCGTCCTGACGGAGATGCTCCCAGGCCCGCCACATGGCGTCCAGCCGCGCGATCGCTTCCGTATGCTTCCACCACTCCGGGCACCACACGGTATCGCTCAGATCGCTGACCTGCCGGCGATAGACGACGCTGAGGTAGTTCTCGACGAACTCCACCACGTTCTTGTAGGTAGGTATCTGCTGCTCTCGGGAAGTCTCGGTCACCGCGGTCGAACCTCCTGCCTCTCTCCCGGCCCGTTCTCCGGGCCCGGGGGTGTTCCGCCCGGACCGTGATCCGGTTCCGTGGGTGCGCCTGCCGGTTTCTTGTCCAGCACCGTAGGCGCTCCTGCCGGACCGTGGTCCGGCTCTGTAGGTGGCTGTTTGATCAGCGCCGGGGACCCGATCAGATCGGTGACCAGAGTTTTGCGCTGAGGATCGTGCTGTTCGATGGATTTCTTCACCGCGGACGAGTATTCGCCCTCCCACCAGGGCACCGTACGCACCAGCACCGGTGGGGCGCCGGAGGAGAACACGATGGCCCGACCGCGCGGCAGCGTCGCCAGCGCCTGCACGGTGAAGGTCTTGGAGGATCCGAGCGAACGCGAATAGCTCTTACCGCCCTTGGATTCCGATACCGAGGCCGAGATGGCGGAATGCTCGCCGATGGCCTCCGATCGCTCCCGCAGGAAGTTCGTATCGTCGACACCGCTGCCCAGTACTTTGATATTGGCAGCCGACCACAGTGCGTTCATCCCGTCGTCGCCCCAGCACCGGGCGCCCTGCGCCCACGACTGCAGCACCGTCATGACGACGATGCCCCGGGAGCCGAAATGGCTGTACTGCTTGGGCAGATCCTTCCACCGGACCACATTCGCCGCCTCGTCCAGCACCGCCAGCAGCGGAATCGGCAACCGCCCGTAAGCCGAACGCGACGCCTTGCGCATGGCCACATCGATCACGGCCTCGGTGAGCGCGCTCACCAGCGGCGCCGCCGAACCCCGGCCCTCCAGCGACAGACTGTAGAGCGTGCCGTTCCGCTCGATGAACTCCAATTCGTCGAACTGAACCCGGGGCAGCTCCTGCTTTTCCGCGTTGTGCGGCGTGACCCATTTGTGCACGTTGCGCAGTTTCAGGCAGCGCACCATCTTCTTGGCGGTGCCGAAGATTCCGCTGCGGGTCCGTGGATCGGCGTTGTACTGGGCAGCCAGACCGGACGCGGAGAAATCGTGGCCTGCCTCGCGTAGGAAGTTGATGGGCTCGATGTTCTGCGGTTCGGTCACCCACTCCCAGATCTGGGTGATGGGCTTGTGCGCTATCGCGGCCGCCAGGAAGAGACCGGCCAGCAGATCTTCGGCCTCGGGATCGAAGAACGCGTCGTTGCGGGAATCGGAACCGCTGTCGCTGTCGGCGAAATGACCGGCCAGCCGCGCGGCCCGCATCTCGCACCCGTCGCTGTTCGCGTCCACCCAGGCCAGCGGATTCCAGTACCAGGTGGGGTCTTCGGCAGCCACGCCCTGCGGATCGAAAACGAAGGTACGACTGCCCTTGGCCTCCCGCACATCACGGGTCGCGTCCACCACATCGCGTTTGTTCGAGGTGGCCAGCACCGGGCCGATGGCGGTGAGGATCGCCGGGATGACCCGCGAGGTCGATTTGCCCTGCCGCGGCCCCCAGATATCGAGATGCAGGTCCTCGTAGGAGCCGTACAGCATCGTGCCGTCGGCGATCGCGACCCCGATCGGTACCCCGGGGGCGTCGTTGTAACCGAGCTTGACGCCCATGTTCTGGGCCTTCTCCCGGACACCGGCCTCGGTGAGCGCGGCGATGGCCCCGCCGTTGCCCATCACATCGGCCTTGTCGTCCACGGCGAGCCGGCCCACCAGGCGTTTGGCGGTCGACCGCCGCCGGTACAGTACGAAAAGGGCCAGTGCGAGCAGCACGAGCAGCAGGATCACCGTGGTACCGGTGGGCCAGTGGAGCTCACCTTTGACCATTCCCGCGATGATATCGATCGGATTGATCGGCATGTCCTGCTTCTGCAGCGACAGCATATTGCCCAGATGCAGTGCCACCCAGATGGTTCCGAGGACGGCACCGCCGACGTAGATCGCGATCAGGGTCAGATCGGGCCCGACCGCGGCCGGGTCCTTCAGCGGTTTCTTCTTCGCCATTCCTGCCTCCTGAATGATGCCTGCCGGGTCACCGGTAGCCGTCGAGACGCCAGCCCTCGGGCGTGCGTACGACGGTCGCGATGACAGTGGACGGCGCCAGGGGTTCCTCGCGGCCGTCCGGGTAGACGACGGTCTGCTCGATTCCGATCTTGAACTGCTGAACGCCGGGATCGGGCCCCGCCGGCGGACGATCCCCGGAAGCGAAGGTGAACGCCTCCACCCGCGCGCCCGCGGCAGCCCAGTCGCCCCACTGCAGCGATACGGCCGGGGCGCCGGCCGTCGCCGTCGACGCATCCAGCACCCGCACCAGACTGGGGCCCAGCCATTTCCGCGCCCGCACCAGCGAGGCGCCCGGAACCTCGGTGCCGGGCTCCCACCGATAGATCTCGCGCAGCGCCGCCACCGCGACCCCGTCGGGTGTCACCGGATCCGGGGCGGGCACAGCTTCGAGCTGTCGTGTGGTCGACGTGGCCGCCGTGCCACCCGGACTCACCTCGTCGCCGCTGCCACCGCATCCGCTCAGTACCGTGATGGTCAGCATCAGCATCACCACCAGTCCCGCACCAGCACTCGTCTTCTCGTTCCAGGCTAACCGCCCGAACCTCGTAAACGGCGCCGATCCGCGCGTGTTCACAGCACCCTCCTCACCCGGGCGTCACCGGGTACCGCGGTTTCGGCCACGCCACCGGGCGAGTCCACGGTCAGCGCCGGCGCCGCGTGGATCATCTGCCCGTTCCCGCTGTAGATCCCGACCCGCGCGGGTCCGCGCGGACCGAATTCGCTGAACACCAGGTCACCCGGCTGGATCCGGGCGATCGGTACCTCGGTCCCGGCCTCCCACTGCTGCTCGGCGGTGCGCGGCAGCGATACGGCGCCGGAGGAGGCCGCGAACACCGCCGCCGAGGTCAGGCCGGGGCCGTCGAGCCCGCCGCTGCTGGGCCCCTGCGGCCCGCCACCGCCCCATACGTACGGGGTTCCGAGCCATTCGTGCGCGGCCTGGACCACCTGGTCACCGGCTGATCCCGCGCTGTCGGGGGTGAACCGCCCGGTCGCCCCGGGGTCCCGGTATTCCGCTTCCATGGCCAGGATGTTGGTGACATAGGGCTGGGTCTCGGAGTAGTGCGCGGCAACCTGATTCGGCATCCCGCCCGATGCCAGTACCGCACCCTCACCCGCGTTGTAGGCCGCGAGGGTCAGCGCGACCACATCGCCCTGGACCCGGCCCTCACCGATCCAGCCGTTGATCTTGTGCGCGATCGCGCACATATATCTGCCCTGTCCCACGATCGCATCGCCGTCGTCCCATACGCTGGCCACCCCGTTTCCGTCGGCATCGATGACATAGGGCTGACCGTCGTCGGGATTGGTACTCGCGGCCGTACCGGGCAGGAACTGCGCGAGTCCCTGCGCGCCCGCGGGCGAGGTGAGACCACGCCGGAACCCGGACTCCTGCCGGCCCTGGGCAGCCAGCAACGACGGTGTGACCTCGGGACACAGCGACCCTGCCCGGCGATACCACATCTCCAGTTCCGGCGGCACTTTCCCGCCGGCCAGTGCTCCGCCCTGGGTACCGAAACCGCGGACACATTCCGGATCGGTCGAATACGCGCGGGCACCGCCCAGATCGGGCGTCGGCGCACCGTCGAGCCAAGGCATCGGGTCGATCTGCCGCCCGCCGGTGAAGCGGCCACCCGGCACGACCTCGAAATGCAGGTGCGGGCCGCTGGATTCGCCGGCCGAGCCGACGGCGCCGATATGCTGCCCGGCCCGGACGACTTCGCCGACCCGCACCAGTACCCCGCTGTCCCACATATGCCCGTACACCGCGGAGTAGGCGCGACCGTTGCCCGTATCGATCGAGTCGACGACGATCCAGTTGCCGAACCCCGAGGCCGGGCCGGCCGCCACCACGATTCCGTCGGCCACCGAGAAAATCGGTGTCCCGTCGGGCGCGGCCAGATCGACGCCCTTGTGCCCGCCGCCCCGGGACCCGAACACATCGGAGACCGAATACGTCCCGGCAGCCATCGGCCAGCTGCGGCCCAGCGGAGCAGCACCCGCCGCGAGCGACGGCGTCGCGGTCAGGGTGGGGTTGGCCGTGGAACCTTCCGGTATCGCACTCTCCCCCGCGGCCCGCGGATCGCCGGGGGGATAGCCGCCGAGCGGTGGCAGGGTGGTCTGGCCGGGATCCAGCACCGAACCGCCCTCGCAGGGGTCGTCCACGGCCGGCATCACGATGACGAGGATGACCGTCATCAGGCCGAGCACCAGGCCGAGGCAGGTCCACAGCACCGATTTCGCGTTCACCTGGCTCCCGCGGGGGTCACGTATCGCGCCGGGTGTCGTTGAGAGTGTCGGCCAGGGCGCGGTTCACCTCGGCCGCGGCGGCCAGTTGCTGCTGCAGCAGGGTGACCTTGCGACGCAGCGCGGCCGCGTCCATTCGTTCCAGGCTCGGTCCGTCCGCGGCCCGCACCCAGTTGCGCACCGAATTGGTGTGCACACCGATCTGTTCGGCGACCAACCGGCACGCCTCCGATTCGCTGCGCAACTTGCCGGTCAGAGCTTGGACCTGTTCCACCGCAGCGGCCCGGACCTCCGGCGAGACCCGGCGATAGGACCGATGCGGCATCATGAATCGCTCCCGCCTACCGGGTGTGAACTGTCCGGGGCGGCGGCCTGCTCGGCGGCGTAGCGGCCCGGGTAGGAGGTGAATTCCTCGAAGCGCTGGTTGGTGTCGTGGATCCCGCTGAGTTTCTCGGCGGGAGTGAACTCCATATGGAACGGAATACCCGGCCGGCGGTCCTCACCGATCTTCAACAGGAACTTTCCGGTACCCGGCGGGGAAGGTCGTACCTGGCCGGGTCTGAGCGCCTCCCCGGTCAGCGCCTGCGGTGCCGACCAGCTGGTCACCATCTCCTCTTCGGCCGCGGTGAACGGGACCGTACTGTCCAGCCGTTTGATCTCCTCGGCGGGTAGGGCGCCGAAGATCTTGGCACGCGCCCGCTCCAGGAAACCGAGAGCCTTGGCGATGGCGGCTTCCGAGCCCAGCGACTGCAGATCCTTGATCGTATGGCTGATCATGATCAGCGCGGTCGCGATACCGCGCTGCAGCCGGGTCAGTTCGTCGACCCGGTCGACCATGAAGTCACCCAGGCCCAGCACCTGCCACAGCTCGTCCATCACCACCTGGAAGTACCGCTGCGGCGCCATTCCCGCGTCGGTGAGGGTATGCGCTGCCTCGACCGCGGCGAAACCGTCTGCCCAGCAGGCCAGCATGACGGCGGCCTTGAGTTTCTTGTCCCCGTTGGGGATATGCGAGACATCGATGCACACTGCCACCGAATCGGTGTCGATCGGCACCGATGTCTGCCCGTTGAACACCGCGCCGAACGGGCCCTGGGTGAGGGCGCGCAGCGAACGCCGCAGCCCCCGGATCGCCTCGTGGTACTCGGTGGGACTGTCGGCGCCGGCGTCGAGCATCATCTCCTCACCGCCGGCGACGATGACCTCCAGCAGGTTCTCCATGATGGGCGGCTGATCCGGGGTGTACCCGCTGCCCGGTCGGTAGAGGATGCGCAACGCCGTGGAGATCAGCGTCTCCTCGTAATCGCGCACCCTGGCCCCGCGCACCAGTTCCACCAGACCGGCGATCAGCGTGACCTGGCGGGCCCGCAGATCCTGCAGCACTTGACGCTGCAACTCCGGATGTTCCTCCAGACGCGGCACGATATCGCCGAGTACCCCACCGGCGAGCGGATTCAGTTTGCCGTGCCCGTAACCCAGGTCGATCACCTGACCACCGACGAGTTCCACCAGACGCCGGTAATCGGGTTTCACGTCGGCGAGTACCAGCGGGGTGATGTTCTGCGCCACGCCGCCGAGCACGATCCGGCGCACCAGCGACGATTTACCGAAACCGTTGAGCCCCAGCACGAAAAGACTGGGTGCGGTGATGAAACTACCGCGCATGAACCAGTTCATCGGATCGAAGCACACCGGCGAGCCGGTGTGCAGATGAGAGCCGAGCGGGGTACCGATCAACGGCGCGCCGGCGCCGACCGACCACGGCCACAGACCCGCGACCTGCGCGGTGGTGGCCCGATATTCGACCGGCCGGCCCACCACGTTCATCCGGCCGCCGCCGGCTCCGGCGAATCCACGTTCGGTCAGCTGGGCGGTCTGCCGGTCGAATCCGTCCTGGTATTCCTGTTCGGCGCGGGCGGCGTAGTTACGGCGACGGATATCGTCGGTACGGACCCGGAAGGTGGCCCAGGCCGCGCGGATTCCGGCGCCTTCCCGGCTGACTTCTTCCAACCGGGAGCGGGTGGCGGCGTCCAGGAGCTGCGGACCCGATTGCCGACGCTTTTCGGCACGCACCTTCGCCCGGCGCGCAGCCTTGTCGAATTCCGGTGTACCCATCGCCCGGTCGGCGGTGGTGTCGACCCGGTCGCGGCGCGTTCGGTCCCGGCGACTCGGATCCCCGGCCCGAGCGGGACGGGACCGGCCATCGGCACGCGAGCGCTCGGTATCGCCCCGTTCGGTACCACCGGACGTGCGGTGCCCGTCCCGGTCGCCCCGGTCACCCCGGTCGCCCCGGTCACCCCGGTCGCCCCGGACGCGCCGGTCGTCGTCCCGGCCCGAATGCGCCCGATCGCCGGGGGCGACCCGGGTTCTGTTGCGCTCCCGTACGGGGGGCTCGTGCTCGCGTGCCATCAGTAGTTCACCCCGCCAATGCCTTGGGAATGGTCGCGTGCTCGGGCAGGATCACCCCGCAGCCGAGCGACGCCGCGAAGGCCGCCGCCTGGTAGCGGTAGCAGCGGCGGATCTTGAGCCGGGCCTGCGTGGACAGGTCGCGGGTGATCGCCTCGATCCGCGGCAGATCGCCACGGTGCGGTTCGGTGATGGTGACCAGCGCGCCGAAACGGGTGACACCGTGGCCGCGCGCTTGTTCCTCCCGGGCCTGCTGGGTCGCGCCGACCCGCAGCGTGGCCGACGCCGATACGACGCCGCGTTCGCTCTGCTGGGCGACCAAGGCGTTCTTGAAATCGTCGTCGACGATCTCGGCCGCGTCGGCTGCCGAATGCGGTCGGTACACAATGGCGATCCGCTTACGCGGGACCTCCGGGTTGGGCGCCAACAGCCGCTGCAGCACCCGCTCGTCCACCGCACCCTCCGGCGCGGTGTCCATTTCCCAGGTGACCGACCGGCCACCGTCGTGCACGAGGTGGTCCCATTTCTCGTCGTGCGATACCGGACCGGCGTCGGCCCAGTCCAGGCCGTGGCCTTCGGGTTCGCCGGCCGCCACCTCGAGGTCGGCCTGCGAGGCCGGGTCGTAGCTGCGCCGGATGAACGAGATCACCTCGTCGGCCGACATCGGCTGAGCGCGGACCCCCGCTTCGGCCAGCGCCGCGCAGATCCCCGGGAGCCGGCGACCGATTTCTACCGCTTCCTCGGCCGGATTCTTCCGGCGCTCGGCCGTGGTGGCCTTGAACGTGATCGCTACCCGGGGCAGCAATTGCACCCGTTCCTGCGGCAATTCGGTGGCCAGTTCGTACATCACCTGCTGCGCCAGGTCCGGCGCTTCGGGCCGGGTGATCGTGGAAACCTCGGTGAGCAGCCTGTTCCCGGTCTCCGGGACGGTATCGATCACCGGGACGACGGCGACGATATCGCTGGTCTGGCCGACCGAGGCCAGGAAGGTACCCCACGCCGACACCCAGCGGTCGATCACCGGTTGATCCACCGCCTCGTGGCCCTGGGGCCACGCCCGCAGCACCACGGTGTACTGCGCGAACTGCGGAAGGTGGATCATGCCGAAGCTGTAACCGCCGGCATCGATCCCCTCGTAGAGTTTGGAGGGAGCGAGCAATCCCGGCAGCCGGGTGAAACCACCCGGCACCCGGGAGAACCGGCCACCGCGGTACACGTGCTCACCGCGGCTACGCGAACGCATCCAGTGGAACATCATCAATCCCGTCTCGTAGCCCGATCGCCCGCCGCGTCGCATCACCAGGGGCGCCATGATCACCACACCGACCCCGCCCACGACGGCGCCCCACTGGAAACCGCCGATCATGGCGGTGAGCAGCGCGGTGATCACCACGACGAACCCGAGTACGGTCTCTTCCCACCGCAGCCCGAAAAGACCGGCGCTACGGGGCTTCTGCCATAGGCCGTAGGAGCGGCGTTCGTAGGTTTCGGTGCTGGTCATCGCGGGATGGTGCTCCTACCGAGGTCGGGGGAACGGTTGGTCCAGCCGTCACCCGCAACATCGCCCATGGCCTGGTCCGCGCGGGTCATCCCGGAGGTCGCGGCGCGGGTTGCGCCCATTCTGTTGACCACACGGGACGCACCGGACGGTACACCGCCCGTGGCGCCGCTCGATCGAGGTCCCTGTCCGCCGGACGGCGCGCCGCCACCGCCGCCACCGCGCGGCGGGGGCATGGGCCGGGGTGCACCACCACCGCGACCGCCACCGGGCGGCGGCGGACCGGCCGCGCCGCCCACATAACCGGCGCGCCCGGGTGCCGCGGCACCCTTCGCGCCGACCGCCTTGGTGCCCATGGCACCCAGTCCGGCTGCCGCGATGAGGGTTCCACCGGTCGCGGTGAGACCCGATCCGCCGCTACCGACGATGGCGACCGCCGGGGTGACCAGGCGCATCAGCGCCGGCAGGACGAAAGCGACACTGCACAACAGGACAATCGCCACCAGCATGCGCTGGGCTTCCTCGGCCTCGGGCAGTCCACCGGCCGGTGTCATCTCGTCCACATGCCCGGCGGTGGTGAACGCGATCATGTACACAATGGCCGCCACCGGTTTCCAGAGCATGAAGGCGATGATCCAGCCCACGAGCTTCTGATACGACTGCTTTCCGATACTCATACCGGATGCCGCTGCCGCCAGCGGCAGAACGCCGGCCGCGATCACCAGCAGTCCCTGCCGGACGATGGCGAGCACGATCTGCGCGAGCGCACCGAGCAATCCGACGATCGCGATGATGAGCACCAGCCCGGGCGAGAAAGCCTGCAGCTTGCTGGTTTTCACCATGAGCTCGGCCATGTTGCGGGCATTGCCGTCGGTGGAGTCCTGGATGATCCATTCGGCGAATCGGTCCGAGGCCACGGTTCCGGCCACGATCACCGCGCCCAGCATCCACGAACTGAACACCACCCGGGTGAACATGCGGAACGATTCCGCCGCTTCCTGCATGGCCCCACCACGTCTGGCCTCGGCCAATCTGAGTCCGGTGATGATTATGGAGGCCATCAGCAGCAGTATCTGTATCTGATACGTGTAGTCGTTGATCTTGGTGAACAGCGAACCGGAATCGCTGGCCACCTCGTTGGGCACCTTCATCCAGAAGGTCAAGGCCAGGATTATGGCCTCACCGAGACCGTTCATCAGCGAATCGACCACTTTGCCGAAGGTCGAATCCCAGGCCTTGTCCTTCACCGCGGTGGCGGCCTCACCCGGATGCGAGGCGGCATTGCCGGCCTTGCACACCGCCGAGGCGGCGTCACCCAGCGAGATACCCGGAATCCCGAGTTCGTCCAGGGCGTCGTGTATCTGGTTACAGGTCTCGTCGAACCCGTAGGACTGACCGTAGGCCACCACCGGCGTCGCCATGCTCACGGTGAAGATCACCGCGAGGATCGTGAGGAGCCGTCTGGCCAACGACACCCGGTGCGAGACCGCGGGGGTTCGCTCCCCGCGCTCGGACGGACTGTCTGCGCGCACTACCTGAGCTTCCACATTTCGTCCCAACATCGGAATCACCATCGAGTCCACCCCTCGAGCGATTCGACATACTCGGTCTGTGTATTCGGCGAGGTGGTCGGCTTGAGCCGCCAGTCCCCCGCGTCCCACACCATGATCAGCCGCAACGTCACCCACACCGGCTTCGCGTCGAGCGCCGGAGCACGGAGCGCCACCCGCACGATCGCCATATCGTCCGCGTAATCATCGATCTTGAACGCGTCGGATGCGACCAGGTACCGCGTCACCGACTCGGGCTGCTGTTCGGGCAGCCGATCGGCCTCCAGGGCCAGGTCGTAGGCCGCGATCTGCTGCGCCGAAACCCGCACCTGCCGGACGTAGAGGTCGCGGTCGGCCGGCCGGGCATTGAGGCGGTACGTGATCTGTGCCGCCGCCAGCGCGGCCCCCTGCGGGGTATGCGAATAACCCACAGCCAGGTCGTCCTCGATCCGCAGCGGACCGTCGGAGGTCGAGAACGGTACCGAGGCTCCGTACACCCGCTGCCAGCCCCGGGGTTCGGTGGTGCCCTTCGGTGCCGCGGTGAGCCAGTCGGGATCCGTCGGTTTGCGCTGCGGGGACGGATCCTGCGGCAGGACCTGCCCCGCCGGGTTGTTGGGGATATCGATGCGCCGGTTGAACACATCCACCTCCGGATCGGCGAATCCCTCGCCGGTGGTCGCCGGGGCCGCCACCGGACCCGATTCGGGCTCGTCGTCCCGGCCCGTCCACATGACGACGCCGACCACCACGATCAGCGCCAGCACTGCCGCGGAGGCGATGACGCCGAAGGAGACGCGGTCACGCTGGTAGGTCTCCTTCCCGCTCATTTCGGCGCCTCCAAATTCACGGTGTCACTGGGTAATTCGGTCACAGGGTCGATCGGTCGCGTCGTCGATTGCGGATCCGGCAGCAGTAACCTCCAATCCTGCGCGAACCACTGCACGGTCGTGTGGTTCACCGCCTTCGAACTGTCCGAATACTCGGTGTACACATCCACCGTCGCGCGCTGATCGCTGTACTCGGTGATCCGGTACCCCAGCACGCGCGGCGCGTAGACCGGATCCGCCGGACCGCTGATGGACAGCTGCACTCGGTTCACCGCCCATTCGTCCTTTGCCGGCCCCGGAACCACTTCCCGGGCAGCGATATTCGACCACTGTCCGTCATCGGCGATCGACAGGCGCACGGCGTGCACCACCGCGGCAACCCCGGCACCGGTCGGGCTGTGCTCGAAACCCGTTGCGGCGCCGTCGGTTTCCGCTGTCGGGCCCTGATCGGTACGAGGTAACGATACGCCCTGGAACGGCAGCCAGCGCACATTCGTCGGCGGCGCGGACAGATCGGGCGGTGCCGCGGCCTCCCCGCCACCACAGCCCGCGGCGCCGGTCAGCAGTGCCGCGGACAGCAGTCGGGCAGCCCAGCGGGCAGACGGCCGGCCGGTCCGGCGCACAGCCGGAATCACGGTCGAATTCATGCGCAGGTCGTTCTCCTCGCCTCGCCCCGGATCATCCGGGCAGGAAAGCCAGGGCGATACCGGAGGCGCCACTGGCCACGATCGCGCCGAGCAGACTCATGAGCACGCCGTGTGAGGCGTCGTTCATCGCCAGATCGCCCTTGAAGGTCAGCCACAGTTTTCCGGCCGAGACGATCATCCACGCCAGACATCCCATGAGCACGAACCACAGCAACCAGTTCAGCAACTGCATCAACGGTTCCAACACCTCGGCCGGCATCTGCTTGTACGCCAGAACACCGGCCGCCCCGACCAGATCCATCACAACCTCACGTTCCGATGACAGCGTTCATGATGGTGCCGGCGCTGGTCGCGACCACGCCGCCGATCATCGCTCCGGCCACCATCTTCGGGGACTCCAGCCCCCCGCCGGTCCATTTCTCCCACGCGAACTTGCCGCCCGCGTAGATGATGCCGCAGATTCCGGACAGCAGTACGAACCAGGTGAGGTACCGCACCAGCTGCAGGATCTTCTCCGACCCGGGCGGCGCCTCGGGGGTCGGATTGCCCACCTGGGCCACAACAACGGTGTCGTAGACCTGGTGAACCGCGAGAAGTACGGTGCTCATCGGGTGCCTTTCTTGATAGCTGAGGTGCAACATTCGGTCCGCGCGAGCGCGGGGAGCACGAAATGGGGTACATGCTCGACGGCGGCGATCACGGCATCACTCCTCTACGAATCTCGATCGGCCCCGAGTGGGGGCGGCCTCCGATTCTTCCAGCGCGGCCCGAGCGGCCGCGACGATCTCCGAACCGAGTTCCCTGATATCCAGGGGGACCTCGTCGAGTGGGTCGATCCGGCGGCGACGCTGCACGGAGGTCGCGACCCCGGGCGTCCACACCGGTAATTTCTCCGGTTCGACCAGCGTCCATTCCTCGTACCACGGCACCTGCCACACCTGTCCGGCCAGCGAGGCGACCACTTCGCGGTACCGCCGGATCTCCGGGGCCATCCGGCCCGGGCGCGCGGCCACGGTGATCAGTCCGAGAACCTGGCTGGGCCCGGCGAATCCGGAATGGTGCTGGCGCAGTAGATCGTGTGCGTGGGTCAGCCCCGCGATGGTCTCCCGCGCCACCAGTACGACGAACGGTGATTCACGGTCGAAGACGCCGGGCCAGCGCCGGCCCGAATCCGCGGCGGGCGCAAGTACATGAGCGAGCGAGCTCGCGCCGGCGCCGCCGTGGACACCCAGCAGCCACACCAGCGGCGCACGGCCGGCGCCGGGAACAGGACGGTCCCATACCGCGGCACGGCGTGATTCCGGCGGCGGTACCACTCCGGCAACGGCGTTATGGTCGGGTCGGCGAGGAAGATTCATAGCAACAGACATTTTGCCTCCCCCCGAGATGTGGCAGGTAATCCACGGAGCCCGGAGTCGAAACGCCGCATCCCGCCCGCGACGCCCGAAGCCGGCGCGGCCGCATACGGTCCACGGAGCCCGGAGCGAACAGCGGCTACGTGCGGTCCGCGGAGCCCGGAGCGAACAGCGACCACATGCAGTCCGCGGAGCCCGGAGCGAACAGCGACCACATGCAGTCCGCGGAGCCCGGAGCGAAGGCGAAGGGACCGCATCATGATGCCATCCCGGCGAGCAGATGCTCATAGGTCTGCCGCGTCTCGTCGGCGAGTTCGATATGGCGAACCAGTTCGCCGCGCGCCAGATGCGGGTCGTAGGGCACTTCGACGATATCGCGGACCCAGCCGGACAGGTGTTCCCGCAAATGGTCGGCCACGCGCGAATCGGCACCGCGCTGTTGATGGGAGACCACGATGGTGGTGTCGCCCACGATCCCGCCGCCCATCGGCTCGGACGCGTCCCCGTATTCGTCGTCCAGCCATTCGAGGGTCACCCGCAACCGATTGGCCGCGTCCACCCGGGCCGGGATGGTCAGGACCAGTGCGACGTCCGCGTCGTCGAGCAACGGCCGCAACTGCCGACTCGCGATCGGGTTCCCACCGTCGTAGACACCGGTGTACCCGGCCTGGTCCACCGCTCGGGCGACGGTGAGATAGCTGGCGCGGCGGCGGAGCGGCGCGGCGTCGCGCCACAGCAGACCGATACCGGAGGTCGCCCGGGACATACATTCCTTCAAGGGCGCCGGTTCGTCGTCGCCGCGGCCGTACAGCCACTGCTGCATGCTGATGGGGTGCAGATGCTCGTCGGCACCGCGTAGCGCGAGATCGCCCCCGGCCGGGGTGGCGTCCACCGCGACCGTCGCGGCGCCGGACAGGCCGAGTTCGCCCGCCAGTCCCAGCGCGGTGGTGGTGGTTCCGGCTCCTCCGCAACCGCCCACCACCAGGATCGGCCGGGGCGCGCCGGCAGCACGGGTCCGAGCGCCGGCCGGCAACCGCACCACCCGTGCCTTCCGGTCTCCGTCGGTCTCGTCCGCCGCCGAATCCGGCGCGGTGTCGAGCCAGCGGCTCCAATCCTCTCCCATCGCTGCACTCTCCTCTATCCGGCCGAAATACCCGTGATGAGGGTGCGGCCGTCGACCACCGCGGTGGTGACCGTTTGCCTGCTGTAGGTGGCAGGTTCGCCACCGGACCGGAACTCGGTGACCTCGACCGTGTACCGGCCGTCGGCGACGGTCGTGATGCGTACACAGTGCGAGGTGCCGGGCGCGACGCTGTCGATACCCGCCTGGATGACCTCGGCGGCCGATACCGGCGCATCGGGCGCGACCGCCGCGCGGGCTTGGGCACCGGAACGCTGGACGTAGTAGGCGTATTGGAACCGCAGGATGGCTTCGGGTCCGGAGTTCGTACCGCCCGGGCCCGCGCCGCGCACCACCTCCGCGGTCTGTTCCGCCGGACAGGCCGCGGCGGCGGGGTCGGCACCGGTGCTGCCCGCGGTGAATCGCAGACCCGCGCCTTCGTCGGGCACCGGCCCGGCCCCGGGCGTACCCGGCGCCAGGAGATACAGGACCACGGCCGTGGCGATACCGAGCAGCACCACGGCGGCGAGCAGGACACCGGCGGTACGGCGACGCCGGGCGATCCGATCGTCGGGCCCGGCGTCACGGAGCCGGGCCGGAGTCCGGCCGATCCGCGCGGGCTCGGTCGGTTCGGGATCGGAATCGGTCCAGGGGAATCGCACCAGATCCGCGTCCCGGTCCTCGTCGGGCGCATCGACCCAGTCCGACCAGCCGCCGGTGAATTCGGTGCGACGGCCGGACAGTTCGGCGGGGGCGGGGTGGGGTCGCGCGGAAGCGCTTCCGGCCTCCGCGATGTAGTCGGGGTACCTGGCAGGGCCGTCGTCGGGCCCCGGCACGTCCTCGCCGCCGGATTCGGGCGCCGGTGCCGATATGTCCGTGTCGCGCGCCCCCTCGGGCTCCAGCGGACCGTACCATCGATCGAGTTTTTTGTAGGACTTCAACATTCCCCCATTCCCGTGGCGCCGGGCACGTGATCTGGCATCATCGATCCCTCTCGGCGATCAGTTCACGGAGAACGAGTCGGTTTCGGTTGTACCGGGTGCGGGAGCGACGGCCGCCGGACCTTCCGGGGCACCATTGTTCACTCCTGTCCCAAATGGGAATTGTCCCGTACCGGAGGGAGCGGGCGCGGGCGACGCGCCGGG